>JAICUF010000036.1 GCA_025935995.1 Gemmatimonadales bacterium | reverse complement strand
TCAACTGCCAACACTGAACTGGCACTGGCTGCGTAAGCTGAGCTAACGCTCGCTTCTCGCACCTTCGACGCCTGGAGCCCGCCTGGGGCGCCGACGTCGAATCGCAAATCCGGGCTGGCTGTCCGCGGCGCTCCGGCGCGGGCGGTGAGATTCAGGAGATAGACCTGGCGCAGGTCGGTTCGATACCGGCTCCAGGCGACGGCACGAAGTCGAACCTACGCACGTAGACGCAGTTTTGGGCGCTGATTCGGACCAGGGTTCGATTCCCTGCGCCTCCATCACGAGAAGGGCCCGGACCGCGATCGCGATCCGGGCCCTTCCGTGTTCGGCCGCCGACGTCCGACGGTCACCGGCCCCGTGTCAGCGCATCCCGCGCCGCGACCGCCGTCTCGAGCGCCACCTCGGGCGACGCGGCGAGGCAATTGATGTGGCCCATCTTGCGCCCCGGCCGGGGCTGCGCCTTCCCGTAGAGATGGAGCCGCACTCCGGGAAAGGCGAGGGCCTGCTCCCAGGCCGGCGTTCCGTTGGCCCACAGGTCCCCGAGCAGGTTCACCATCGCCACCGGTGACAGGAGATCGGGGGCGCCCAGCGGCGCCTCGCACAGGGCCCGCACCTGCTGCTCGAATTGATCGACCGCGCAGGCGTCGATGGTGTAGTGCCCGCTGTTGTGCGGCCGCGGGGCAATCTCGTTCACGTAGAGCTGCCCGCCATCCGCCAGGAAAAGCTCCACACCCATCACACCCACATAGTCGAGCGAGCGCGCGACCGCGCCGGCGATCTCCTGCGAGCGTACGGCGAGCGCGGGCGGTACGCGCGCGGGGACGACCGTCGTTTCGAGGATGCCGTGGCGGTGGCGGTTCTCGCCGGGCGGGAAGGCTGCCACCCGCCCATCGGTGCCGCGCGCGAGCACGACCGAGATCTCGAGCTCGAGCGCCAGCCGCTGCTCCAGCACGCACGGAACCTCTCCGAGTGAGCGCCATGCGGCGGCGGCATCCTCGGCGGCGTTCACCGGCACCTGGCCCTTTCCGTCATAGCCAAGGCGGGCCGTCTTGAGGAGCGCCGGCGTGCCGATCACGGCCACCGCGCGCGCCAGCTCCTGCGCCGTGCGAACCGGGCGGAAAGGTGCCGTCCGGAAGCCGGCATCCATGATGTGCCGCTTCTCCGTGATGCGATCCTGCGTGATCGCGACGGCACGGCCGTCGGGTCGCACCGGCCGGCTCCGCGCGAGCTGCGCGAGGGCCTCGGCGGGCACGTTCTCGAATTCGGTGGTGATGGCATCGGCCGCGCGGGCGAGCTCGGCGAGCGCGGCCGGGTCGTCATAGGGGGCGGCGAGGTGGATGTCGGCGGCGGCGCCGGCCGGGCTCAGCCGATCGGGCTCCAGCACGGCGACCCGATACCCCATGGCGCGCGCGCGGAGCGCGAACATGCGGCCGAGCTGTCCTCCTCCGACGACGCCCAGCGTTGCGCCGGGCCCGATCATCCGGGGAGGGTGAGGCGGAGGACGCGATCCCGCTGCGCGTCGCGGAACGCGGCGAGCCGGGCTGCCAGCGCGTCATCCATCGGGGCGAGGAGCGCGGCGGTGAAGAGCGCGGCGTTGACGGCTCCGGCCTCGCCGATGGCGAAGGTGGCGACGGGGACGCCCCGCGGCATCTGGACGATCGACAGGAGCGAATCGAGACCGCCCAGGTGGCGGCTCGGAATGGGGACGCCGAGAATCGGCAGCGCGGTCTTGGCCGCGAGCATGCCGGGCAGGTGCGCCGCGCCGCCCGCCCCGGCGATGATGCAGCGGAGGCCGCGGGATGACGCCGTCGCGGCATATTCGAAGAGGAGATCCGGGGTCCGGTGGGCCGAGACGACGCGCCGTTCGTGGCCGATGCCGAGCTCGTCGAGCTGACGGGCCGCGTGCTGCATGACTTCCCAGTCGGAATCGCTGCCCATCACGATGCCTGCGAGCGCGGTCATGTCGGCTCCGGAACCCCGGGGTGGCGCCGGCCCGGAGGCCGGCGCGCAGGAATGGACTACTCCGAGACGGTGATGGTGACGCGGATCGCCGGCAGCTCGAAGTTGGTGGTCGTCTGCTCGAAGGTGGCCGGCCCGCTGCCGTTGGCGCGGTCGGCGGTGAAGCCGAACGAGCCGGTCATGGTGCCGGTGGTGTAGCTGCAGGTGACCGTGACGCCGCCCGACGACTCGTTGCAGTTCTTGGTGTCGCCGGTGAAGTCGGTGCTCGTCACGTTGAAGTTGCCGGTGCCGGCCAGGTAGTTCGACGCGGTGGTCCGGTCGTAGTAGGTGCCGGTCGTGCCGGACGTCGCGAAATCCCCGGTCACGGTCGACGGGAAGGTGCCACCGGTCGAGAACTGCGACGCGGTGATGATCTTGTCCACCGTCTGCGCGGAGGCGTTGAGCCCCTGCCAGCCGATGATGCTGGAGAGGACACCGCTCTGCGTGTTGCCGCCGGCGCTGACGGTGTAGTTCACCTGCACGCCGACCGCGTCGTAGCCGGCGAACGAGCCGGCGCTCTGCAGCTGCGAGAGCGCGAAGGGTGCGAAGGCCGCGGCCTCGGTACCGAGGGCGCCGTTGGAGACGAGCGCGGTGGTGAGCGCCGCGGTCTGCTGCTCGGTCAGGTCGACCGAGCCCTCGGGCCCGTTGTCGTTACCGCAGCCGGCGAGGAGGGCGGCCAGGCCGCAGCTCAGGGCGAGAAACTTGAAGCGCATGCAAAGACTCCATCCACGAAGTGAGAACAGACCTGCAGGGAACGTTCGGAACTGCACCTACACTGTGGCCCGCGTCCGGTTCATCGTGCCCCGCTCGGCCAGCGCCGACTGCGCGGCGGCGAGGCGGGCGATGGGCACCCGGAATGGCGAGCAGGAAACGTAGTTCATACCCAGCTCGTCGCAGAAGGCGATCGAGGCCGGCTCGCCCCCGTGCTCGCCGCAGAGGCCGAGCTTGAGGTCGGGGCGCGTGCGCCGGCCCAGGTCGCACGCCATGGACACGAGCCGGCCGACGCCGGCGCGATCGAGCACCTGGAACGGATCGTCCTCGATGATGCCCTGCTCCAGGTAGAGCGGAAGAAACCGGCCCGCGTCGTCCCGCGAAAGCCCCCAGGTGGTCTGGGTGAGGTCGTTGGTGCCGAACGAGAAGAACTGCGCTTCGCGCGCGATCTCGTCCGCCGTGAGGGCGGCCCGCGGCAGCTCGATCATCGTGCCGAGCACGAAGGGAACCGTGATCTGGCGCTCGCTGAAGACCTCCGACGACACCTGCCGGACGATCAGGGCCTGCTTCCGGAACTCGGTGACGCTCGCGGTGAGTGGCACCATGACTTCCGGCATCACGCGCCCCTTCCGTTCGGCGACCGTGCAGGCGGCCTCGAAGATGGCCCGCACCTGCATCGCCGTGATCTCGGGGTAGAGAATGCCAAGCCGGCAGCCCCGCAGCCCGAGCATCGGGTTCACCTCGGTGAGCGAGTTCACGATACGCTGCAGCTCCGCCGGCTCCAGGGACATCTCGCGCGCGAGCGCCTCGATCTCCGGCGGATCCCGCGGGAGGAATTCGTGCAGCGGGGGATCGAGGAGGCGGATCGTGACGGGGAATCCCTCCATCGCGCGGAAGATGGCTTCGAAGTCGCCGCGCTGCATCGGCAGGAGGCGATCGAGCGCGCGGCGCCGGCCCTCCACGTCGCGCGCGACGATCATCTCGCGCATGGCGCCGAGCCGGTCGCCCTCGAAGAACATGTGCTCGGTCCGGCAGAGGCCGATCCCCTCCGCGCCGAAGTCGCGGCCCCGGTGTGCATCGGCGGGGGTATCGGCGTTTACGCGGATCCGGAGGTGGCGGACCTGGTCCGCCCAGGCGAGGAGCCGGGTGAAATCGCCGCCAAGCTCGGGGGGCACGAGCGACGCGCGGCCGGCGTACACCCGCCCGCTGCTCCCGTCGACGGTGATCCACTCGCCGCGGTTGAGGACGCGGCCGTTCACGCGGACGCAGGCTGCTTCCTCATCCACCTCGAGCGCGGAAGCGCCCGCCACGCAGGGCTTGCCCATGCCGCGGGCGACCACCGCCGCGTGCGACGTCATCCCGCCCCGGGCGGTGAGCACCGCGCGCGCCGCCACCATGCCGTGGAAGTCTTCCGGCGACGTCTCGCGCCGCACCAGAATCACGGCCTCGCCGGCGGCGGCCCGCTCGGCCGCGCGGTCGGCGTCGAAGACGACGGCGCCGCTCGCCGCGCCGGGCGAGGCGGGAAGGCCGGTGGCGAGCAGGTCGAGCTGGCTCGACTGGTCGATGGTCGGGTGCAGGAGCTGGTTGAGATCGTTGGGAGGCACCCGCGCGATCGCTTCCTCCTCGGTGATCAGCCCCTCGTCCACCATCTCGCAGGCGATGCGCACCGCCGCGTGCCCCGCGCGCTGGCCCCGGCGCGTCTGCAGCATGTAGAGCTTGCCGCGCTCGATGGTGAACTCCATGTCCTGCATGTCGCGGAAGTGACGCTCGAGCGTGCGCGCGGTGCGCTCCAGCTCGGCGTAGGCGTCCGGGACGGTCTCCCGCAGCCGGGCAATCGGCTCGGGAGTCCGCATACCCGACACGACGTCCTCGCCCTGGGCGTTGAGGAGGTACTCGCCGTACAGCGCGCGTTCGCCCGTGGAGGGATTCCGGCTGAACGCCACGCCCGTGCCCGAGTCGTTCCCGATGTTGCCGAACACCATCGCGACGATGTTGACGGCGGTGCCCATCGAGTCCGGAATGTCGTGCAGCTTCCGATAGTCGATGGCGCGGCGGGTGTTCCAGCTCTCGAAGACGGCGGCGATCGCGCCCCAGAGCTGGTCCAGCGGTTCCTCGGGAAAATCGCTCCCGCGCTGGCTCCGGACGAGTCCCTTGAAGTCGCGCACGAGCCCCTGAAATTCGGCGACGGGCAGATCGATATCGCGCTCCACGCCGGCGCGCTTCTTCCGCTCCTCGAGCATGGCGTCGAACGGCTTCTTCGGCAGGCCGAAGACCACGCCACCGTACATCTGCACGAAGCGCCGGTAGGAGTCCCACGCGAACTGCGGATTCCGGCTCTGCGCGGCGAGCCCGTCGACCGTGTCGTCGTTCAGGCCGAGATTGAGGATCGTCTCCATCATGCCGGGCATGGATACGGCGGCGCCCGAGCGCACCGAGACGAGCAGTGGGTTGGCGCCGTGGCCGAAATGCTTGCCCGTCGCCCCCTCGAGGCGCTGGAGGCTCTGCTCGACCTGGGCGCGGAGCCGGAGCGGGAACTGATGGTTCTCGAGGTAGCTGAGGCAGAGCGTGCTCGAGATCGTGAAGCCGGGTGGCACCGGGATCCCGATCGTGGTCATCTCGGCGAGCCCTGCGCCCTTGCCGCCGAGCACGTCCTTCATCGCCGCGGTGCCGTCGGCGCGGCCCTGGCCGAAGAAGTAGACCAGCGGCTGGAGGTACGGGCCGCTCACGCGCCGGCCGCCGCGAGCGGGATCGAATGGCGAAGCGGCACGAGCTCCTCGCTGACCGGGGTGGGGTAGTCGCCCGAAAAGCAGGCGTGGCAGAAGTGGCCCGGTACCCCGGGCGCCTGGCCGGCGGCCCGCAGCATTCCCTCGAGCGAGAGATAGCCGAGGGAGTCGACGCCGAGGTAGTCGCGGATCTCGTCGACGGTGTGGTTGGCGCCGATGAGCTCGGCGCGGGTCGGCGTGTCGATCCCGTAGAGACAGGGGCCCGTGATCGGCGGGGATGCCAGTCGGAAGTGCACCTCCCGAGCCCCGGCGGCGCGGATCATCTGCACCAGGCCCTTGCTCGTCGTGCCGCGCACCAGGCTGTCGTCCACGACCACGACCGAGCGGCCCTCGATCACCTCGCGCACGGGATTGAACTTGATCTTGACCTTGGCGACGCGGAGGGCCTGCGTCGGGTTGATGAAGGTGCGGCCGACGTAGTGATTGCGGATGAGGCCGTGCTCGAGCTTGATGCCCGAGACCTCGGAGAAGCCGAGCGCCATGGCATTCGAGCTGTCGGGCACGCTGAAGACGACTTCCGCACCCGGCGCGGGGTGCTCCCGGGCGAGGCTGCGACCCAGCTCCCGCCGGACGCGGTCGACCGATTCCCCGAACACCCGGCTGTCGGGTCGCGAAAAGTAGACGAGCTCGAAGACGCAGCGCGACACCGGCCGGGGCGAGAGCCGCGGAAGCTGCGTGATGACCCCGTCCTCGATCCGGACGAACTCGCCCGGCTGCAGCTCGCACGCGACCGAGGCGCCGACGAGATCGAGTGCGCACGTCTCCGACGCCACGACGGCGCCGCTCCCGAGGCGGCCGATCGCGAGCGGACGGAAGCCGCGGCTGTCCACGGCGGCGTAGATCGTCCGGCCCAGCGCGATCACCACGCTGTAGGCGCCGTCCACCCGTTCCAGGGCCTCCCGGATCTGCCCCTCGGGCGTCGCCGCGTTGGAGCGGGCAATGAGATGGACGATCACCTCGGAGTCGCTCGACGACGAGAAGATCGCGCCTTCGCGCACCAGCTCGTCCTTGAGCGTCTTCGCGTTCGTCAGATTCCCGTTGTGCGCGAGCGCCAGCGGGCCGCAGCGGGTGTTGGCGTAGCATGGCTGCGCGTTGGCGAGCACCGTGCTGCCGGTGGTCGAGTAGCGCGTGTGGCCGACGGCGACATCGCCGGGCAGGGCGTTGAGGGTCGCTTCGTTGAACGTCTCGGAGACGAGGCCCATGCCGCGGTGCGAGCGCGCCGAGCCGTCCTGGTCGATGGCCACGATGCCGGCGCTCTCCTGGCCGCGGTGCTGGAGCGCGTAGATGCCGAGGTACGCCACTCGCGCCGCGTCGGGTACCGCCGAGACCCCCAGAATGCCGCACATGCGTCAGGCTCCCGTGGTCCGGTCGAGGTCGGCGTGGCGCATCCGGCGCGGGATCGCGTCGAGCCAGGTGCGACGGAGGTGGCGCGTGTCCCACGTCAGCGTGCGCCCGCCCGCCACGATCGAAAGCGCGCCGCCGGCACTGCCGACCGCGCCGGCCCGGAACAGCGGGACACCGTGGCGCGCGGCGAGCTCCGCGAGTGCCCCGAGCGCGCCTTCGGCCAGCGATACGACCGCGCGCGCACCGTCTTCGCCGAAGAGGAGCGCGTCGGGAGCGATGCCGTCCCCATAGCCCGTGAGGTCCGCGGCGGCGCCCAGCGGATGCTCCGCATACGAGGCGCCCATGGCCGCTTCGGCGAGCGCGACCGCAAGGCCACCCTCCGAGCAGTCGTGCGCCGAGCGGAGGAGCCCATCGCGCGCCGCAGCAACCAGCAGCTCCTGCAGGCGGCGCTCCGCCTCGAGATCGACCGGTGCGGGAGCGCCGCCCACGAAGTCCACGAGCTCCGCCCAGTACGCCGAGCCGCCGAGCCGGCCGACGGTCACACCCAGGATGCAGATGCGGTCGCCGGGCTCGGCGAAGTGGCTGCCGACGCGGTCCGCGGCGCGCTCCAGCACGCCCACCATTCCGATGGTCGGCGTCGGATCGATCGCGCCGGTCGGACTCTCGTTGTAGAACGACACATTGCCGCCGGTGACGGGCGTCCCGAAGGCGCGGCACGCGTCGCTGATGCCGCGGCATGCCTCCCGGAACTGGAAGAACACCTCGGGCTTCTCGGGGTTGCCGAAGTTGAGACAGTCGGTGATTCCGAGCGGCCGGGCGCCGGTGCAGGCGATGTTCCGCGCCGCTTCGGCCACCGCGGCCTTGCCGCCCTCGTACGGATCGAGCGCCAGGAGCCGCGCATTGCAGTCGAGGGTCACCGCAAGCCCGAACTCGGTCCCCGGCACCATGATCACCCCGGCGTCGCCGCCCGGAGCGATCACCGTCGCCGCCTGCACGGTCGAGTCGTACTGCTCGTACACCCAGCGCTTGCTCGCGAGATTCGGCGTGCCGAGCAGCCGGGCGAGCGCCTCCTCCGGGCCGATCTCGACGGCAGGCGCGGCCATCGTGCGGCGCGCGCGGACTTCCTCGCTCTCCCGCGCTTCGGGATGGTAGACCGGGCAGTCGTCCACCAGCCGCTGGCCGGGAATCGCCGCGACCACGGTGCCGTGATGGGTCACGCGGAAGATCCCGTCATCGGTGACCCGCCCGATCGGTGTCGCCGTGAGCTCCCAGCGCGCGCAGACCGCGCTGATCTCGTCGACGCGCGCGGGTTCGGCCACCACGAGCATCCGCTCCTGGGACTCCGACAGCAGGATCTCGTACGGGGTCATGCCGCTCTCGCGCGTCGGGACGAGGCCGGTGTCGATCTCGACGCCCACGCCGCCGCGCGCCGCCATTTCGGCGGATGAACTCGTGAGGCCGGCGGCGCCCATGTCCTGGATCGCCACGATGAGGCCCGAGGTGATGAGCTCGAGGCTGGCCTCGAGCAGCAGCTTTTCGGTGAAGGGATCGCCCACCTGCACCTGGGGCCGCCGGGCCTCGCTCGCGGCGCTCAGCTCTTCCGACGCAAAGCTGGCCCCGTGGATGCCGTCGCGCCCGGTGCGGGCGCCGACGGTGAGGAGGACGTTGCCGGTCCCTTCCGCGCGCGCGCGGATCAGATCGCCCGCGCGGAGGAGGCCGACGCACATCGCATTGACCAGCGGGTTGCCGGTGTAACCCGGCGCGAACGCCACCTCGCCGCCCAGCGTCGGGATGCCGACGCAGTTCCCGTAGTCTCCCACGCCGCGCACCACGCCCGCGAAGAGGTAGCGGTTCCGCGGCACGTCCAGCGGGCCGAACCGCAGGCTGTTGAGGAGCGCGACCGGCCGGGCCCCCATGGTGAACACGTCGCGCAGGATGCCGCCGACGCCGGTCGCCGCGCCCTGATAGGGCTCGACCGCCGACGGATGGTTGTGCGACTCGACCTTGAAGGCGACGGCCCAGCCGTCCGGCAGGCGAAGGACGCCGGCATTCTCGCCGGGACCCTGGACGACCTGCGGTCCCGTCGTGGGGAAGGTGCGAAGAATGGGCCGGGAGTGCTTGTAGGAGCAGTGCTCGGACCAGAGCGCGGAGAATACTCCCAGCTCGGTCAGCGTCGGCACGCGGCCGAGCAGCTCCAGGATCCGCTCGTACTCGGCCACGGTGAGGTTGTGCTCCCGCACGAGCTCGGGCGTGATCGCCGGCTCGCCGGCCAGCGCGACCGCCTCCGCCGTGGCGGTGCCGAGCATCACCTCAGCCATGCGTGCCGCCCCGGAGCGACTTCAGCACATCGCCGAAGATTCGGCCGAGCAGGCCACGGTGGTCGTCGTGCCGCGAGATCACGTCGAGCTCGCCGGGATCGAGCCACATGCCGCCGCAGTGCGGGCAGATATCCACAGTGACGCCGTGGAAGCCCTGGCTCGCGAGGTCGTAGCCGTCGCGCGGGCATTTCATGTAGTGCGAGCGGCGCTCCGCGGCCGCCTGCTCGGCGCGCAGCTCGGCCCGGCGCTGGCGGAGGATCTCGGCCTCCTGCCGCACGAAGTATTCGTCTTCGTTCCGGCTCGGCTTGTCGGTCATCGGGACATGCTCTCCATCGGTGGTGTCGCCGTGCCGGCGGCCATGAACGAGGTGAAGAACCCGAGCCCCTCGTCGCTGCCGAGGAGCGGGCTCACGACGCGCTCCGGATGCGGCATGATCCCGACGACGTTTCCCTCGGCGTTCGAGATGCCGGCGATGTCATGCGCGGACCCGTTGGGGTTCCCCGGTTCGGCGGCCGGATCCCCCTTCGCGTACCGGAGCACGACGCGGCCCTCGGCTTCGAGCATGCGGGCGACGTCGACGGTGGCGGCGAACCGGCCCTCGCCGTGAGCCACGGGAAGGGTGAGGCGCGCCCCCGGCGCGTACGCGGAGGTAAAGGGCGTGGTCGTCCGCTCCACCGTCACCGGGACCGGGCGCGACACGAAGCTGAGGCCGGCGTTTCGCATCAGCGCCCCCGGCAGCAGATGGGCCTCGCAGAGAATCTGGAACCCGTTGCAGATGCCGAGGACGGCGCCCCCGGCGTCCGCGTGACTCCGCACCGCCGCCATGATCGGGCTGAAGCGGGCGATCGCGCCGGAGCGCAGGTAGTCGCCGTAGCTGAAGCCGCCGGGCAGGATCACGACGTCGGCACCGCCCAGCGAAGTGTCGCGGTGCCAGACATAGTCCGCCTCGGCGCCGACCAGCTGCGCGGCGCGCAAGGCGTCGGCGTCGCAATTGCTGCCGGGAAACCGCACGACGGCGACGCGCCGGCTCATCGGGCTTCCACCTCGAGCTCGAAGTCTTCCGTCACCGGATTCGCCAGCAGGCGCTCGCACATTCTTCGAGCCTCCGATTCCGCTTCCGCGGGCGAGTCGGCCGCCAGCTCGAGCTCGATCGCGCGGCCGACGCGCACGTCCCCGGCCCCGGCGAAGCCGAGCGCGGCGAGGGCGTGCTCGACGGCCTGACCCTGCGGGTCGAGGAGGCCGGTGCGCGGCATGACGCGGACGTGGACCCGATAGCTCATGGCTGGCCCTCCCTGGGCGGTCGCCGCCGCCGGCGCAGGATGCGGGACTCGGTGACGTCGGCCAGCCGCTCGTCGGCGACCAGCTCCGCCTCGCCCGGCTGCATCAACCCGAGGACGGCGGTGCGGAGGAGGCCGAAGGCGACGTAGGCGAGCCCCAGCGGAAAGAGAAACGACGCGGGCGCGAGGATCGCCCCGAGCAGGATGCCGAGGTGGACGGCCAGCCCGAAGAGGCCGCGCGCCGAGCGGAGGCCGATGGGCGGGAAGCGCGGATACTTCACGTTGCTCACCATGAGCACCGCGAGGAGCAGCGTGAGGACCACGAGGCCCTGATGCTGCAGATCGAGGTAGGCGAGCGACTCGCGGTACCAGCGCGTCTGGCTGAAGGGGTAGTACGCCGCGAGCGTCATTCCGGCCGACGGGGACGGCATCCCGCTGAACCAGTGGCTGTGCGGCTTGGTGGCGGCGGTGACGTTATAGCGCGCGAGGCGAAGCGCCACCGCCACGACGTAGATGTAGCAGAGGAGCCAGGCGAAGCGTCCGGCCAGCGAGAACTCGAGAAAGTAGAGGAGGAGCGCCGGCGCCACGCCGAAGGAGATCACGTCCACCAGCGAGTCGAGCTCGGCGCCGAACTTCGTGCCCGTGTTGGAGAGTCGCGCCACGCGTCCGTCCAGCATGTCGAGCACGCCGGCGAAGATGATGAACCACCCGGCCCAGGTGAACTGGCCGTTGAAGGCGTAGACGATCGACCAGAAGCCGAAGAAGAGGTTCCCGAGCGTGAAGGCGCTCGGCATCACCACCACGACGCGCCGGACGCCGCGCCGCCCCTCGCCGCGCGGGCCGGTCATGATGCCCACTCCGCGATCACCGTCTCGCCCACGCGCGTCGTGTCGCCGACCCCCACCCGCACGCGCGCGTCGGTGGGCAGGAAGACGTCCACCCGGGACCCGAAGCGGATCATCCCCAGCCGGTCCCCCTGGTGCACGACGGCGCCCACGGCATGGTCCGTCACGATGCGGCGCGCGATGAGCCCGGCGATCTGCCGCACGAGCACCTTGCCGTGCGCGGTGACGAGCCCGATGGACGACTGCTCGTTCTCCAGGCTCGCCTTGTCGGTTCCCGCATGGCCGAACCGTCCGGGGATATAGTGGCGGTAGGCGACGGTGCCGTCGGCCGGGTAGCGGTTGACGTGACAGTCGAAGACGTTCATGAAGATCGAGACGCGGCGGGCCGTGTCGCCGAAGAAGGCCGGTTCGTCGGTCTCGAGCACGCTCACGACCTTTCCGTCCGCGGGCGCGATCACCAGCCGTTCGCCGCGCTCGCCCACGCGCACGGGGTCCCGGAAGAACCAGACCACCCAGAGCGTGATCGGGATCCAGATCATCAGGGCGATCCACCAGGTCGCGAGCGCGAGGCCCACGGCGATCACGAATGCCCCGGCGATGAACCAGCGGCCCTCCGGTGCGGTGCGGATCATCGATCCTCCTCCAGCGGCCGGCCGGTCAGGCGGTGGAAGGCGTCCAGGTATCGCGCGCTGGTAGCCGCGACCACCTCCTCGGGAAGCGGCGGCGGCGGCGCGTCCCCGTTCCACGCGCCGTCGCGACGGAGACCGGCGAGATAATCCCGGAGTGGCTGCTTGTCGAAGCTGGCCTGCGGCCCGCCGGGTCGGTACGCGTCGGCCGGCCAGAAGCGGGACGAGTCCGGCGTGAGCACTTCGTCGATGAGCCGGAGCGTGCCGGCGCCATCGGTGCCGAATTCGAACTTCGTATCGGCGATGATGATGCCGCGGGTCGCCGCGTAGCCGCGGCCGGCCGAGTAGACCGCGAAGCTCGCAGCGCGAAGGCGTCCGGTGAGCTCCGCGCCCAGGCTCGCGGCCATCGTGTCCACCGTGACGTTCTCGTCATGCCCGCTCTCGGCCTTGGTCGCGGGGGAGAAGAGCGGCGGCTCGAGCCGGGAGCTCTCCACCAGTCCGGGCGGGAGCGGCTCGCCCGCGAGCGTGCCGTGCTCGCGGTATTCCTTCCAGGCGGAGCCGCTCAGATAGCCGCGCACGACGCACTCGAAGGGCACCGGCGTGGTGCGCCGCACCAGCATCGCGCGACCGCGGAGCTCTTCCTCGAGGCCCGCGAGGGCGGGAAGGCGGTCGATGATCTCCGGCGCGGATGCGGTCACGAAATGGTTCGGCACGATCCCCCCCAGCCGATCGAACCAGAACGCGCTGACCTGGGTGAGCACCGCGCCCTTTCTCGGGATCGGCTCACGCATCACCACATCGAACGCGCTCACCCGGTCGCTCGCGACGAGGAGCAGGTGCTCCGCGTCCGCCTCGTAGACCTCGCGGACCTTGCCGCGGCGAAGGAGGGGCAGCGGGAGGCGGCTCGCGGTGAGCGTCTTCATACGCGCACCTCCGCCGTCCCCGCGGCGGCGGCGAGCGGCCGCACCCGCTCGAGGAGAGGCGCGAGGAAGTCGCCGAGGAATTCCTCCACCTGCGCGGGAGCGCGGCCGACGTAACGCGACGGATCGAGCTCGGCCGCGAGCGCCTCGCCGGGGACGCGCGCGAAGGCCGGATCACGCGCGAGCCGATCCACCAGATCGTTCGATGCGCCGGCGCTCACGTCCTCGGCCACGCTCAGACTGTGGCGGCGAATCACCTCGTGCAGCGCCTGGCGGTCCCCCCCGGCCTGCACGGCGGCCATGAGCCACCGCTCGGTCGCCATGAAGGGCATCTGCGCCGTCACGTGGCGGCGGATCACCGTCTCCCGCACCTCGAGCCCCGCGGCGACGTTCGTCGCGAGCACGAGGATGGCGTCGGTCGCGAGGAACGCTTCCGGGAGGGTCAGCCGGCGGTTGGCGCTGTCGTCGAGGGTGCGCTCGAGCCACTGGGTGGCCGCGGTGTGCGCGCCGTTGGCCGCGAGCGAGATGACGAAGCGCGCCAGCGCGCCGATCCGCTCGGCCCGCATCGGGTTCCGCTTGTAGGCCATCGCGCTGGAGCCGATCTGCTCGCTCTCGAAGGGCTCCAGTACCTCGCCCTCGTGCTGCAGCAGCCGCAGGTCCACGGCGAGCTTCGCGGCCGACTGCGCGACGCCGCTCAGCGTGTCGAGGACCATGCTGTCGGCCTTCCGCGTGTAGGTCTGCCCGCTCACGGGGAACGGGGACGCGAAGCCCATGCGCGCCGAGACGCGCTGGTCGAGCTCCCGCACGCGGGCGTCGTCGCCGAAGAGCTCGAGGAACGACGCCTGCGTGCCGGTAGTGCCCTTGCAGCCGCGGAAGCGGAGCGTCTCGATCCGGCGGGCCAGCTCCTCCGCATCGAGCGCGAAGTCCAGCATCCAGAGCGTGGCGCGCTTGCCGACGGTGGTGAGCTGCGCCGGCTGGAAGTGCGTATAGGCGAGGCAGGGCAGGGCCGCGTGCCGCCGGGCGAAGCTCTCGAGCGCGTCGAGCACGGCGATCACGCGGCCGAGGATGAGCCGGAGTCCGTCGCGCATGACGACGAGGTCGGCGTTGTCCGTCACGTAGGCGCTGGTGGCGCCCAGATGCAGGAAGGGCCGCGCCGCCGGCGCCTGGTCGCCGAAGGCATGCACGTGCGCCATCACGTCGTGCCGGAAGCGGCGCTCGTACGCGGCCGCGGCCTCGAGGTCGGCGTCGTCGAGATGCGCCCGCATCTCCGCCAGCGCGGCCTGGGGGATGTCGAGCCCCAGCTCACGCTCCGTCTCCGCGAGCGCCAGCCAGAGCCGCCTCCAGAGCGCCACGCGATGGCGGTCGCCCCAGAGCGACTGCATCGCGGGGGAGGCGTAGCGGGTCCCGAGCGGGGAACGGTAGCGGTCGTCGGCCATCAGAAGGCCAGGTCGGTGAAGTTGTAGCTGCCGCCGCGCTCGAAGACGACGCGGAACGGTTCACGCGGCTGGAGCCCCTGCAGGACCGACGCAAGCTGGGCGGCGTCGTGGATCCGGACGCGATTCACGCCGACCACCACATCGCCCGCCTGGAGCCCGGTGGCGCGGGCCACGTCGGGCGTGAGGCGAAAGATGAGCGCGCCGTCGGGGCTCCGGAGACTGCGCTCCGCCTGGATCGCCGGCGTGACGGTGATGAGCTGCAGGTCCCGCAGCACGGTGACTTTCGGCGCCGTGACGGTGGGAAGGTCGCCGGTCACGATCCGCCGCGAGGCCACGGCGCCGCCGTTGGCACCGCGGACACCGACGGTCACCACGTCGCCCACGTGGAGGTCGAGCTTGACCGCTTCCCAGTCGAGATAGTTGCGGAGGGCGCGGCCGTTGGCGGTGGTCAGGACGTCGCCGGGATGCAGTCCGGCGCGATCGGCGGGCCCGCCCGGCGCCACCGCCGCCACGCGCACGCCGCCCTCGCTCTTCCAGTCGCGCATCGCGTTCGCCCCGACGACCTCGAGACCGACCCACGCGCGGCGCACGGTGGAATGCCGGACGATCTCGTCGGCCACGCGCACGGCGCGCTCGATGGGTATCGCGAAGCCGAGCCCGATGGACCCGCCGCTGCTCGAGAAGATCGACGAGTTGACGCCGACCACCTCGCCCAGCGCGTTGGTGAGCGGGCCGCCCGAATTGCCCGGGTTGATGGCGGCATCGGTCTGGATCATGTCCAGATACATGCCGGCCTGCTCACCCGATGGGAGGATGTTGCGACCGATCGCGCTCACGACGCCGACCGTGACCGTCGGCTCGGCGTTGCCGAGCATGTAGGCGTACGGGTTGCCGACGGCGACGACCCATTCGCCGGTCATGAGGTCGGTGCTCCGGCCGATGGCGGCCGTGGGAAGCCCGCTCTGGTCGATCTTCACCACCGCGATGTCCGTGATCGGATCCTCGCCCAGCACCTTGCCCGGCAGGTCCCGCCCGTCGGGCAGCGTCACCACGATCTTCTCGGCGCCGGCCACGACATGCTGGTTGGTGACGATCACGCCGTCGGGCCGGATGATGAATCCGGTCCCGAAGCTCTGGACCACCTGATCGCCGCCGTCGGGGACGAAGAACATGTCCCATGGCGTGCGCGGCGCCATGCGCTGGTGCGAGGTGACGTTGATGGAGACGACGGCGGGCGCCACCCGCTCGGTGGCATCGACGATGGCCGTGCGCCGCGACGACCCGACGGTCGCGCGCGGGTCGGTCGCGGCCGGACGCTGCGTGGCGCCGGCGGAAGAGATGCGGAGTCCGGGATCGCGCGGGGCGTCGCGGCAGGCGGCGATTCCGCCCGCCACGAGCGCCGCCAGCAGAAGGCGGGCGGCGCGGAGGAGATCAGCCTGGCTGGAGCGCGTCATGCCGTTCCTCGATCGGAGCCGCGTACAGCGGTCGCGGGTAGAGCGCGGTCACGAAGTAGAGACCCTGGGGCGGCGCCGGCGGACTCGTCTCCGCATTGTCGCCGCTCGCCAGGAGCCGAGGCATGTCGGCGACCGGCCGCCGGCCCAGCCCCGCATCCACCATGGTCCCGACCAGCATGCGGACCATGTGGTGCAGGAACCGGTCGGCGTCGATCCTGAACTCGACGCCGCGGCCGGCGGGTCGCTCCCGCCACTCCGCCGTCCGGATCCGGCAGCGGTAGTGCGGCTTCTCCTGCCCGCGAACCGAAAACGCCACGAACGAATGCTCGCCGACGATCGCCGCCGCCGCGTCGTGCAGCGCGCCCAGGTCGAGCGGCCGCTGGAGCGCCCACTCCGTGTGCCGTCGGAAGGGCGACGCCGCGGCGTCGTCGGTGCCGATCAGATAGCGGTAGCGACGCGAGAGCGCGCTGCGTCGCGCGTGAAACGTTTTCGCCATCTCATGCACGGCACCGACGCGACAGTCCTCGGGAAGCAGCGCATTCATCGCCCGCCGGAGCGCGGTCGCCGTCCACCGTTCGCCCAGCGCGAAGCTCACCCCCAGCGCCTCGGCGTGCACTCCGGCGTCGGTGCGGCCCGCGGCAACGGCCGCCACCGGTGCGCCCGCGAGCCTCGCGAGCACCGCCTCCACCTCGCCCTGCACCGACCGGCCGGACCGCTGCCGCTGCCAGCCGACGAATCCGCGGCCGTCGAACTCGAGAAGCGCGAGAAAGGTTCGCGTCACGGGGCGGAATCTAGCCGCGGCGCCGGACCCTTTCAACCTGCGCAAATCATTGTCACGCTTGACAAAAGCGCCCGCCGTCGGGTGGACGGCGGGCGCTCGGCTCCTGGGCGGGAAGGGGCGGGCCTAGTACTTCCTGATGACGCCGACAACGACGCCCTGAATCAGCACGTCCCGCTCCTGATAACGGAGCGGTGACATGGCCGCGTTGGCGGGCTGCAGCCGGATCCATCCGCCGGCCTCGCGGTAGAACTTCTTCACCGTTGCCTCGGCGCCGTTCACGAGCGCGATCACCATCTCGCCGTTCTCCGCGCTCTGGCGCCCGTGGACCACGACGTAGTCGCCGTCGATGATGTGCTCGTCGATCATGGACGAGCCCTGCACCTGGAGCGCGAAGTTGGGCCCGCGCCTGGGGAGCATCGCCTCGGGCACCGCGATGGTCTCCTGGTGCATCAGCGACTCGATCGGCATGCCCGCCGCGACCCGGCCGAGCAGTGGAATCTCCGTGGCCGCGGTGGTGCCGCGCGGCGGCAGCACCTCGATCGATCGGCTCTCGTTGTAGGACCGCTTGATGTAGCCCTTCTTCTCGAGGTTCGTGAGATGCTCGTGGACCGTGGCCAGGGACTGGAAGCCGAACCGCTCGGCGATTTCCTCGAAGCTGGGCGCATAGCCCTGACCGAGGATGTGCGTCTGCAGGTAGGTCAGGATCTCGCTCTGTCGCTTGGTGAGCGGCATCGGGTGTCCTCGTGGCGTCGGTGACCGAATAGAGCCCGAATTACATTACCCGAAAACCGACCGAAGGGCAACCCCCAGGCCCCGCCCGGCGTGGCGCTTGCTTGGACGGGGGTATCCGGGCTCTGCAGGGCCTTGCACGGCCTCCGGCCCTCGCGATTTGCCGCACAATCTGGCTCATGGAGATACCACGTTGACCACCGCCGCAGCGCGCAGCGAAGGAGTGGTGCTGCCGACTTCCCAGATCTCGGAGCTGTTCACGAGTCTGGTGAAGGCGATGCGGGCGTTTCAGATGTATCTCCCGAACAACCCCGTGTATCAGCGGGCCGCGCAGCAGGTCCGTGCCGCCTTCGCGCCCGTGTGGGCGGCGACCGACGTCCTTGAGCTGCAGGTGGTCGAGACCGACCTCCACTGGGAAGGCGAGGTGGTCTACCAGCAGCTCAGCAAGTCCGACAGCTTCGCCTGGGCGCTCTACAAGGACGGGCTCCGAGTGCTCACCCTTCGGCCCGGCGTGGAGGAGCAGGAGCTGGTCCGCTTCCTCGACGTGGTCAATCGCGCCCGCTTTCTCCCTGCCGACGCCTCCGACGACCTCCTGACCCTGCTCTGGGCGGAGGAGTTCCAGTGGATCAGCTATCAGTTCGCCGAGGCCTACGGTGACAGCGCGCCGCCCGAGCGGCAGGGGCAGGCCGCGGAGCAGGTATCGGCGGAGGTGCGCCAGCAGCAGGTCGCCGAGGACGCGCCGGCCCGGAACAGCGGCGTGGTGGATCTCGATGACTTCGACTCGACGCTCTACTTCCTCGACGAAGCCGAGATCAACTACGTCGTGCGCGAGGTGACCGCGGAATACTCCCGCGATGTCCGGAGCAGCGCGATGACGGCACTCTTCGATCTGTTCGAGCAGCAGACCGTCGCCGAGGTGCGCGAGGAGATCCTGACGATCCTCGACCAGCTCTTCCCGAATCTGCTGAACGCCGGCGAATTCCGGACGGCCGCCGGGGTGCTCCGCGAGCTCCGGATCCTCCGCGACCGGTCCGCCGCGCTGGGCGCGCCGCAGCGCGACCGGCTCCAGAGCTTCGAGCTCAAGCTCAGCGAACCCGCGATCGTGCGACAGCTCATTCAATCCCTCGATGAGGCCTCGATCCGCCCCGGGGACGTGGACGTGAGCGAGCTGCTGGGCGAGCTTCGGCCCGCCGCGCTCGAGACGCTGGTGATCTGGGCTCCCCGTCTCGGCTCCGAACCCGTCCGACAGATCCTCGAGAGCGCGGCCGATCGCATCGCGGCGGCCAACGGCGCGGAGGTCCTCCGCCTCCTGCGGACTCCCGATTCCGAGGCGCTCCTGGGCATCATCGGCCTGGCGGGCCGCCTGCAGCTCCAGCCGGCCGTGTCCGGGCTGGGAGACGCGCTGTCGCATCAGGATCCCGCGATCCGCCTCGCGGCCGTGCAGGCGCTGACCGCCATCGGCTCGCCGGGGGCGCTGGCGCACATCGATCGCGCGATCGACGACGCCGACCGCAGCGTGCGGGTGGCGGCGGTGAAGGCGGCCGGCGCCCGCGGCTACAAGAGCGCCCTCCGCCGCGTCGAGGCGGTCGTGCAGGGCAAGGCGGCCCGCGCGATGGAGCTGAGCGAGAAGATGGCGTTCTTCGAGGCGTACGGCTCGATCGCCGGGGCCAGCGGCATCAGGTACCTGGAGGGAATGCTCGCGCCGCGCGGCCTCCTTCGCATGAAGGAGTCGTCGGAGATGCGGGCCTGCGCCGCGATCGCGCTGGCCCGGATCCGCACCCCCGAGGCGCGCGAGGTGCTCGAGCGCGCCGCCGCCGACAAGGACCTCGTGGTCCGGAACGCCGTGAGCCGAGCCCTTCGCGAGAGCGCGGCGTGACGAGCCAGCCGGTCGAGGCCACCGGGCACGAGGGGCACCTGCGGCAGGGGGGCCGCGGCCTGCTGCTCGCGCTCTATACGGCGCTCCGGAGCCTCAAGCTCTATCCGGTGGAGAACGCGACGGTGCAGCGCGCGCTCGACGACCTCGAAGCCTCGAGCGAAGCGCTGCTGGAGGCCGACCCGGAGATCGAGATCCGCCTCGCCGGCGACTTCATCTTCGTGAATGCCACCCGCCTCCGGCTCGAGCTCGACAACTACGCGTCCTTCAGCCACATCCTCACGATGCTCCGCAGCTTCGAGGTGGGCGTGCTGCGCGTGCACCGCGCGGTGCGGCGGCAGGAGTGGCAGGCCTTCCTCAGCATCCTCCTGAGCCTGGCGGAGCGGCCGGTGGCCGAGCCGTTCGAGGAGCTGGCGGAGCGGCTCGAGCAGGCGACCGTGCGGGGCCTCCTGCTGGAGAAGGCGCAGCCCGAAGCGGAAACCACCGACGAGAGGGCGCGCGAGGTGGCCAAGCGGACCTACTCCCAGGGCGTGGCCGTCGCCAAGGAAGTGGTGACCGGCATCCGCCTCGGCCGGGCGACGAGCGTGAAGAAGGTCAAGCGCGCGGTGCAGATGATCGTCGACCAGGTGCTCAACAATGAGACCTCGCTGGTCGGCCTGACCACGCTCCGCGACTACGACGAATACACCTTCACCCACTCGGTGAACGTCTGCATCTTCGCCGTCGCGCTCGGCAAGAAGCTCGGCTTCTCGAAGGTGCAGCTCTACGACCTCGGGATGACGGCGCTGATGCACGACATCGGCAAGGCACGGATTCCCATCGATGTCCTCAACAAGACGAGCGGGCTGGATGATGCCGAGTGGCGCATCATGCAGACGCACCCCTGGTACGGCGCGCTGACCCTCTTCAACCTGCGCGGCTACGACGAGATCCCCTACCGGTCGATTCTCGTGGCCCACGAGCACCACATGAAGACGGATCTCACCGGCTACCCGAAGCCGATCCGGCCGCGCGCCCTCGGCCTCTTCTCGCGGATCGTGGCGGTGGCGGACGGGTTCGACGCGGCCACGACCCGGCGGAGCTACCAGACCGTCCCCATCGAGCCCGACCAGGTCCTGCGGGAGATGTGGGAGAATCCGCGCCGCGGCTACGATCCGGTGCTCGTCAAGGCACTGATCAACCTGATCGGCATCTATCCGGTGGGCACCTGCGTCATTCTCGACACCATGGAAGTGGCCGTGGTGGCGGCGATGAACCCCGACGGCCAGCAGCTCAACCGGCCGATGGTGCGCATCGTGATCGACGTCGACGGCGGCGTGGTCCCGCCTCCCGGACGGCTCGTGAGCCTGGGCGAGCAGAGCGCCGCCGGCGGCTATGCGCGATCGATCGTCAAGGTGACCAACGCATCACGCTACGGTCTCACCGTCAGTGACTATTTCGTCTGACCTCTCCGGCGCCGCCGCGCGCCGACCTCTCGACGTCCCCCGCATCCTCGCTCTCTACGCCCGCGTCATGCGGGTCGGCGGGCTCGGTCTCGCCGCCCTGGTGCTCGCGACCGATCACCGGTGGCTGCACCAGCCGATCGCCTGCCTCGTGGTGCTCGGGGCGGTCGTCGCCGTGCGCTCCGCGCCGGTCCGGCTCAGCAAGTATTCCTATCTCACCCAGACGGGAATCCCGGCGCTCGCCGGAGCGCTGACCGTGGGGCCGGCCCCCGTCGTCCTCGGGCTGGCGCTCGGCATCGCCGTCTGCGATCTGGTCTGGCTCCGCAAGCACGCGAGCGCGGCCCTCGTCAACGCGGGCCGGGAGGTCATCGCGTTCCTCGCCGCGTTCGGCTGCTACGCGCTGGTGCTGCGCCTGAGCGGCTCGCCCGGCCTCTCGCTCGACTTCCTGCCGGCCGGATTCACCTTTGCCGCCGTCTACTTTCTCGCGAGCCGGGCGCTGTTCTATTTCACCCTGCTGCTCCGCAGCAAGCTCGAGAGCGCCGAGGAGCTTCTGATCCTGCGGTGGGAGGTGGTATCCTACCTCATCACGCTCATCGGATGCCTGGTCGTGGTCGGCGCGGTGCGCGCGCTCGCCCCGGGTGGCTGGGCGGCGGTCGCGCTCGTGCTCGCGGTCCTCGGGCTTCTCACCCGGCGGATCCTCGAGGAAGCCATCGCCGCCGAGGATCTCGGCAAGGTCCACATGATGGAGCTGGCGATCGCAAGCAACCTCACCCTCGAGGGTTCCTTCGGCCAGGTGGAACGGGTCGGGTACCGGCTGCTCGACTGGGGCGATTTCCGGATCTACCGGGCGGCGCCCGGGGGCGACTTCACGCTCGCCTACCGCAGCGTGCAGGGGCGTCCCCACCGGCGCGCGCCCGGCGGCCTGGCGGACCCGATCCGCGCCGAGGTCGCCGATACGGGCCGGCCGATCCTCGTGAGCGACGTCGCCCGCGACACGCGGATCGAGGAGCGCGACGCCGACGTGGCGAGCCTGATCGTGCAGCCCCTCCGCTTCGGCGACGACTTCCTCGGCACCGTCGAAGTGGATCACTACAAGCGGAATGCCTACGGCGCGAAGGACCTTGCCGCGCTCGCGACGCTCGCCGCGCAGATCTCGACCGCGATCCATATCGCCGAGCTCCGCCGGCCGCTCGCGAGCACCGTCGATCAGATCAGCCAGCAGGTCGGGGCGCTGGCCCGCGCAACGCAGTCGCTCCGGGCGTCCGCCGCCGCGCTCACCCAGGCCTCGCGGGCGATGAGCGGGAGTGTCGAGGAACAGGAGTCGTTCGTGGCGTCCGGCCTCGAAGCCACCGACGCCCTGGTGAGTGTCTCGGCCGAGATGGCGGCGGAGGGGGCGCGCGCGGCCGCCGCGAGCGGCCGCGCGGCGGACACTGCGAGTGCGAACCGCGCCGTCGTGGCGCAGGCGATCGGCCGGCTCGTGGATCTCAAGCGCTTCGTGGCGGAGAGCTCGGAGCAGGTCAACGCGCTGGGCGACGTGAGCCGCCGCGTCACCGGCTTCATCGGCTCGATCCGGGAGATCGCGGATCTCACGAATCTGATCGCGCTCAACGCGGCGATCGAGGCGGCGCGCGCGGGGAAGGAGGGCCGCGGCTTCGCGATCGTGGCCGAAGAGGTGCGCCAGCTCGCCGCGCAGAGCCTGGAGGCCGCGCGGGAGGCCGGCGGCCTCGTGGCCGACGTGACGTCCCAGGTGACGACCGTCTCCCGGCAGATGCAGCACGGCCAGGAGGCCGTCGCGGGCGTGGAGGAGCTGAGCGGCGCCGCCGCGAGCGCCTTCGATGCGATCGTGCACGCGACCGGCGAAGCCGGCACCCACGCGCGGCGCATCGCCGCCATGGCCGCGACGCAGGAGGCGACCTTCGAGACGCTGAGCGACCGGATCCGCCGCGTGGCCGACGCCTCGAGCCGCATGGGCGGCGATACCCGTCTCCTCGCCGCGCAGGCGGAGGAGGCGGCGCGCGGCCAGAACGACCTGGAAACCGCCATCCGCGAGCTGGGCGAGGTCGCCTTCCACCTGCAGACGATCGCCCGGCACTTCGCCGTCGGCGCGTGACCGCCGCGCGCGAGACGGTCTTCATCGCGCTCGGCAGCAACCTGGGCGACCGCGCCGCCCATCTCGCGCGCGCCCGCGCCGCCCTCGCCGCGCTTCCCGCCACCAGTCTCGCCGCCGCGTCCACCGTCGAAGAGACGGCGCCGCTGGGCGGCGCCGCGCAGCCGGCATACCTCAACCAGATGGTGCGGCTCGTGACGGGGTTGACCCCGCGGGAGCTCCTCGCCGCCTGTCAGGGAATCGAGCGGGCGGCCGGTCGGGACCGCCGAGAACGGTGGGCCTCGCGCACGCTGGACCTGGATATCGTATTGTTCGGGACACGCACGATCTCGGAACCCGACCTCACGGTCCCTCACCCCGGGCTGGCTCACCGCGACTTCTGGCAGCGGGAGCTGGCGGAACTGCGAGCCGATGACCGCTGACCCGCGTCCCCGCACCCC
>JAICUF010000123.1 GCA_025935995.1 Gemmatimonadales bacterium | reverse complement strand
GCCGCCGGATCACCCGCCGGAGGAAGCCCGCCAGCTTCCAGATCACGAAGGTCGCAAGCACGACCAGCACGACGACGATCGCCGCCGTGAGCAGCGGGTGCGTCGCCGCGAGCCAGCTCAGCCCGACGGCGCCCACGTCCTCCGCGGTGCTCAGGAACCAGTTGCTGAACGGCTCGGGGCTCGCGTTGGCCGCGGCGCGCATCGACGCCTTCGCGCCGTGCGACGTGAGCGCGACGCTCCCCGCGAGCAGCGCCGCGCCGATCTTCCAGACGTCGGGTACGGCGCCGAACGAGCTGTAGGCGATGAGCGCCGCGGCGGGCGGCCGGATGAAGGTGTGGACGGCGTCCCAGGCGCTGTCCACGAAGGGAATCTTGTCGGCGACGAACTCGATCACGAACATCGTGAGCGCGATCCCGATGATGACCGGGCTCGCGAGGACGTGCAGTGTGGGCGGGAGCTGGACGACGCCGAAGCGCTGGAACAGGCCGGCGGCCGCCACGGTGGCGTAGAGATTGAGGCCCGAGGCGAACGACGTGCCGAGGGCGAAGCCCAGTGTCTGGAGCGGAGTCAGTTCACCCACTCGACGTCGATGCCGCCGAGTGTCGAGGAGACCGAGAGGTCGAGGTGCCGGGACGCGCGCTCATAGCCCGGGGAAAGATAGGCATTTCCCCGGCGAGTCCACGCCGCGGTGGGAAAACTGGAAAGAAACCGGTCGAGGGTCAGCCGGATGCCAAGGTCGCGCGGAAGCCGGAGGGTGAGCGACCCGACGGCCATCTGGACCCGGACCCGCGCCTCGGATGGCCATGCGCCGGAGAGGTCGAGCAGCGCCTTCCCCACGCCGCCCTCGAACGCCACCTGACGGCAGCGGCTGTTGCCGAGGCTCAGGACGGATACGTCCGCGGCTCCGGCGCTGATCTCCGCGGCGGTGCAGAGGCCCGCGTTGGCGCGCGAGAAACGGAGCGTCGTGCGGCTCGCGCCCGTGGTCAGATGCAGATCGGTCAGGCGCAGTCCGCCCAGCTCGAGGTCCGACTCCGCGGCGCCGAGCTGCAGGGTGAGATCGAGGCCGACCGATGGGGACAGGGTCACGACCGCCCGCTGATCGAGCTGCCGGCGCGAGCCGATGTGGAAGCCGCCGGCGCCGGTGCTCCTCACCCCGAGGCGGACCGTGCCGCTCCCGGCGTCGAAGCCGCTGAGCGGCGCATAGCGCTCGCCGTCGTACGACATCGCGAGCCGGTAGAGATCGGAGCCGGAGGCCGGTGCCACGCGGAGGGTGCCCGCGCCGTACTCGACGCGGGCGATGAGCCGCGTCTCGCCGTGGAGCTGGCGGGAGGTTGAGAAGTCGCGCATCGTCTGCGCGCTCGCGGCGGCCGGCAGGAGGAGCGCGGCCACCAGCGCCGCGCGCGGCGTCACGAGCCCGGCGTGGGGCTGCGGGTGGCACCCGGGCGGCGGACGGCGGGCACGCCGAACTGCGGCGTGGCCCAGAGATACTCGTCCGTGAGCGCCTCGGGCGGGATGATGCGGCCCGCGAAGTTCTCGCGCACGCCGGCCCGGCTCAGGAGCGCCGCGCCGAAGCCCGCGGTGCCGAGGAACCAGGTCACGAGGATCGCGGCTCCCCAGATGAGATCGCCGGCCACCGGCACCCAGCCGATGACGGCCCACGCCGCCCAGAGCACGAGCATGGCGGCGAGCCCGGTCGTGAGGAAGCGGTAGCTGCTCGCCGTCGCGACCACCGTGCCCTGCGCGAGGCGGCGCCGCGTCCACGTCTCGCCCAGTGCATGCGCCACCGCGAGATAGCCGCCGACGATGCCGACCACCGCGAGCAGCACGTACGCCACCACCGCGAACGGGAGGAGGAGAATGCCGGCGACGCTCAGCACGAGGCCCACGACGACCATGCCGAAGGTCGGCAGGAGCAGAATCTGGCCGAGCAGGCCGGTGACGAAGGAGCGGCCGAAGGAATGGGAGACGGTATCGGAGACGATCTCGAGATTGTGGCGGCCGAACGCCACCAGCCCGAGCCCGAGCACGCCGAGCGTGAGGATGACGCCGGCGAGGCCCGCGAGGCGGCGAAGGGTCAGCTCGACCGGCGAGAGCGGCACCGCCGTGGCTCCGGCGCTCAGCGTCCGGATCGCGCCGTCCACCACGCCGCCCTGCTCGCGCACGCGGCCGTGAATCGCCAGCACGTCGCCCGCGATGACCGCGCCGCTGTGCACGATGACGTTGCCGTCGAGGGTCACCACGTTGCCCTGCACGCGGCCGTAGACGTCGGCGTCGCCCTTGAGCACGAGGAGATGGCCGCGCACCGTCTGGTCGGAGCCGACGCTGTAGTCGCCCAGGCGGCCCTGGCCGCCGGGAACGGTGACGCGGAGCTGCGCCGCGGGCGTGCGGGCGAGCGGAGTGAGCCGCGCCTCGAGGCGCGCGGGCTGGCTCAGGTCGCCCAGATCAACGGTCGGACCGCCGGCCGGCGCGGCGGCGATGGCCTGCGGACGGACGGCCTGCGTGGTGTCGTGATCGCGGAGCTGCTGGAGCATGCCCCAGATGTCGCGGGCGGTGTCGATGGCGGGGCGGTCGTCGGCGCGGGCGGCGCCGGGCGCGGCGGCGAGGAGGAGGAGCGCCGCGAGAAGCCGGCTATGCGTTCGCATGCGACACCGGCCCCGACGGCAGCGTCATCAGCTTCCGGAGGGCGAACAGACCCCCCAGGTAGGTGAGCGAGACGAGCGCCGCCAGGAGAGCGAGCCGTGCCGGCGTGGCCGCGAGATCGCGCAGCAAGCCGTACCCGGGCTGCTCCGTGGCGCTCGCCACCGCGCTCCGGAGCGCCGTCCAGAGCCACTGGCCCGCCGAGGCGGTGAGCCACGTGCCGGCGGCCGCGATGGTGTCGCGGTGGGTGAGACTCCAGGCGACGCTCAATCCCATCGAGGCGACGACGACCACCGCCAGCGTCGCCGCGAGGGCCAGCGAGCGGCGGGTGGCGAAGAGCCGGCGGCGCGCCGTGTCGAGCGAGCGGAGCGCGAACGGGTCCGGGAGCGCCACCGCCGTCATCACGCGATCGGCGAAGAAGGGGGACGGAGCAAAGGCCGGGAGGGCGCGGAGCTGCTCGATGAGAGCCCGGTCGGCGATGGCGGTCTCGCGGCAGGCATCGCAGGCATCGACGTGCGCCTGCGCCGCGGTGCCGGGTTGTCCGGCCAGCCAGGCATCGATGTCGTCGGGCGACAGATGCTCGTCGGGGCGTCGGGTCATAAGTGAGCCCTCCTACGGGGCCGTTTCGGGGAAGGTTTCATTGCTTGAGATGTCCCAGCAGGACCCGCAATTCATTCCGCGCGCGATGGATGTAGGTCTTCACCGTGCCGAGCGGCAGTCCGAGGATCTCGGCGATCTCCTCGTAGGCGCGCCCGTCGACGTGGCGGAGCAGGATGCACGAGCGGTACTCGGGGCGGAGCCGCGCGATCGCGCTCTCGATCTCGCCGCCCAGCTCGCGCGCCTCCACTTCCTCGAGCGCGGTCTCCTGGCGGTCGCCGATCTGGAGCGCCGTCGCCTCGATCGCTTCCGGCGTTTCGGCGTGGGGCGAGCCGTCGAGGGAGAGGGTGTCCAGCTCGCGCCGTCGCAGGTGATCGATGGCGGCGTTGTTCGCGATCTTGAAGATCCAGGAGGAGAACTTGAACTCGGGGCGGTACGACTCGATGGCGTTGAGCGCCTTGACGAAGGTTTCCTGCGCGAGATCCTCGGCCAGCTCGCGATCGCGCACCATGCGATAGACCAGCGAGAAGACCGGCCGCTCGTAGCGCCGCACCAGCTCACGGTACGCCGTCTCCTGCCCATGGCGCGCGAGCGCCACGACCTCCTGGTCGGTGGCGCTCGCCAGCTCGATGCGGCTACTGGCCATGATGTGCGGCCGCCGTTGCGACGCCGCTCCGGGCAGGACTACATTCCGCGCCTATGTTAGCCTCTGATCGGGAGTTACCAGTTTCGGGCGGGATGGAGAAGCGGGCCTACGTGCGGCAGATCTTCACCGCCATCGCCCCCACCTACGATCGCCTCAACCGGATCATGAGCTTCGGGCTCGACCTGCGCTGGCGCCGGGCGGCCGTCGACCGGCTCGGCTGGGAGCGCACGAGCGGGGGGACGTTTCTGGACCTCTGCGCCGGCACGCTCGACTGCTCCGCTCAGCTCGAGCGCCGTCCCGGGTTCCGCGGCCGCATCGTCGCCGCCGACTTCGTCCCCGCGATGCTCCGGGCCGGCAGCCACAAGACGCGCGCGCTTCCCGTCACCGCCGATGCGCTCGCTCTCCCGTTCGCCTCGAGCACCTTCGACGGCGCCATGCTCGGCTGGGGCGCGCGGAATCTGGCGGACCTCGATCGCGGGCTCGCCGAGGCGGCGCGCGTGCTCGCGCCCGGCGCGCGGCTCGTCGTCCTCGACATGGCGACACCCGAGCGGCAGCCGCTCCGCGGGCTCTATCTGGCGTATTTCGAGCGCGTGCTGCCGGCGGCAGGCCGGCTCATATCGAAACATACGAGCGCGTATAGCTGGTTACCAGCGTCCACACGCGCCTTTCCGCGGCCCGCCGAGCTCGCGCGCCGGATCGAGCAGGCAGGGTTCAGCGGCGTCACCTGGTCCACGTTCATGGGCGGGGTGGCCGCGCTCCACATCGCCACGCGGGGCGGCTGATGCGGCTCGGCATCATCTCCGACACGCACGGACTCCTCCGGCCCGAGGTGTTCGACGTGTTTCGCGAGGTCGATCACATTCTCCACGCCGGGGACGTCGGTCCCGCTGCGATCCTCACCGAGCTCGCGGCGCTGGCGCCCGTCACCGCCGTCTACGGCAACACCGACGGCTGGGACCTGCGTGCGCAGCTGCCAGCGGTGGCGAGTCTCCGGCTCGACGGATTCGACATCGTGGTCACCCACGGGGACCAGCTGGGCTCGCCCACGCCGGAGGCACTCAACGCCGCATTTCCCCGCGCCGAGATCATCGTGTACGGCCATACCCACCGCCCGCTCCTCACGACGGTGGATGTGGTGGTGACGGTGATGAACCCGGGGGGCGCCGGCCCGAAACGCTTCAACCTGCCGCCGTCGGTCGGCATCATGGAACTCGAGCCCGGGATACCGCCCCGGGCCCGGCTCGTTCCGCTGCAGGAGTTCGATCCGCTGGACTGATCAGTCCTTCGGGGGGAGGGAGTCCACCGCCGGCGTGCTGCTCTTGGGACCGAGTCCCATGCCGATGATGGCGCCCTTGTCGTCCATCACCCACCGGACCACCAGCGGCTCCTCGAAGTGGTCGAACATCGCCTCATGCCAGAACTGCGGCATGCCCCGCCGCCACGTCATCTTCTCGACCAGTACCATCGTCTCGTTGCCGGCCCGTGAGGCCAGCCGATCGCGCTGCTGCAGGATACCGTCCACGCCGCCGGAGCCCTGCTGTGCCTGTGGGGTCGCGTGGGCCAGAAGACTGTCCGCCCTGCCGTTGAAGAACCAGCCCGTATACTGCTTGCCGAGCGTGAGGTACTGCGCTTCGGTGAGTCGCGGGTGGGTGCTCTGGGCGGCGCCGGAACGAGAGAAGAGCAGCGCCGCGGTGACGCCGGAAATGAAGATCGAAGGACGCATGCCTGCCTCGGTAGAAGTTGGTTCGGGCCGTACGTGACCCGCCGTGCCATTGTTTCAGCTCGAAACGCTAGCGCTCGAAGCCGAGGAGGCTGTAGAGGAGGAGGAGGAGAACGATCGAGGTGATGAGGATGTAGGTGCGGTCCCGCTGGCGGATGAAGGCCACGAGCGAGAAGGCCACGCGCGCCACCGGCGTCGCGATGAGCAGCAGAAGGCCGAGCTGGATGACGGCGCGTGGATCGAGGGCGCGGACGCCGCCGATGATTCCCGCAACGCTGGTGAGCTCCGGTGGCTGGCCGCGAAACTCGCCATAATGAACTGACGCCGCCCCGGACCGGATCAGATAAAAAATCCCGCCAATGAGGGCCACGGCGGCCGCGGTCAGGACGCCCCACCGCAGGAGGTTGCCGACGAACTGCTCTACCTGCTCGTCGGTCCAGCGGCCGGTGCCGCGCGGATCCGTCACAGCCCCCCCGTGATGCCCTTGTAGAGCATCTCGCAGGCAAGGACCACGATGATGACGCTGAAGATGTTCCGGAGCACGCGTACCCGGGCGCCGGCCAGGATGCGCGCCCCGAAGAGCGCGCCGCTCAGCACGCCGAGCATCACGGGGAGCGCCAGCCCGGGATCGATGTAGCCGCGGCTCAGGTAGATCCCCGCGCTCGCGGCAGCGGTCACGCCGATCATGAAATTGCTGGTGGTGGTCGAGACCTTGAACGGCAGGCGCATCACCTGGTCCATGGCGAGCACCTTCACCACGCCGGAGCCGATGCCGAGGAGTCCGGAGAGAATGCCGGCGACATACATCAGCGCGAATCCTGCCGGCACGCCGCGCACTCCGTACGCCTGCCGACCTTCCGGCGTCGGGTAGGTGCCGTCGAGACGGAGACGCGTGGCCCAGCGGTCGGGTGCGGCGAGCGGATGTTCTTCCCGCCGGCGGGTCGAGCGCCAGGCCGAGTAGAAGAGCACCAGCGAGAAGATCACCGCGATCGCGTTCGGCGAGATGAGGCCGGCCAGGTAGGCGCCGCCCAGTGCTCCCAGCGTCGTCGCCACCTCGAGCAGCATCCCG
>JAICUF010000001.1 GCA_025935995.1 Gemmatimonadales bacterium | reverse complement strand
CGCGAGGCCCAGGGCGGAGATGCGGGACGCCAGCATCCCGGCGTCGGGCCCGCCTCCGAAGAGATCGAACTCGACGTCGAGCCCCGTGTGGCGCGCCGCGGCCACCGCGTCCACGGCGAGCTCGAGTCCGTACATCCCGGTCAGCGTGCCGTGGTACACGAGCCTGATCGGCCGCGCGGGGTCCGCGGCCGGCGCGCGCGTCGGTCCGAACTCCGCGGGGTCGGCCAGGTTGTGCAGCACCTCGATCCGCTCCCCGGGCCGCGCCTCACGCGCGCGGAGCGCCGCCGCGATCGGCCGATTCACCGTGATCGTCACGTCGGCCTGCCGGCGCGACCACCGCTCGAGCCAGCGCGCCACGCGCGCGGCGACGGCGCCCGCGGCGCCGGGAAATTTCGAGCGGGTGAATTCGGGAAAGATCTCGTGCAGGTCGAGCACGGTGCGGGCTCCGCGACGGCGCGCCGGGCGCACGCCGGCGATCAGGAAGTCCGGCAGCGAGTGCACGTGGACCACGCGGGCGTTCCGAAACCGTTCGTCACGGCGGAAGAGCGCATGAACCCGCACGAGGAAGTCCGTATATTCCACGACGTACTTCCCGAGGGAGCCCCGCCGGCGCCGGCCCGGCAGCCGGACCACCGCCACCCGGCCCCGATGACCCACCGGGCGCCGGTCGCTCCCGTCCTGCAGCACCACGATCGCCACGCGATCCGCCGCCCCGGCGGCGGCCGTGACCTCGCGCCTGGGCCGGGGATCGTCGGGAAACGACGTATGCGCCACATGCACGATGTCGAACGGGCGACGGGCTCGGGACACTGCGCTCCTCGGACGGGCGGCGGGGTCGCCGGGACGCGCGAAAGGTGATGCGCCAGGCCGATGAATCAAGGGGCGGAGTACGCAGGTGAGTGAGCGCGGCGTGGCTCTCTGCTACGGAACCCGGCCGCAGATCATCAAGGCGAGCCGGATCCGGCGCGCGCTCGAGGGTCTGGGACCGGTGCTGGCCGTGGACACGGGCCAGCACTACGACTACGAGCTGAACGAGCTCCTCTACCGCCAGCTCGACGTGGCCGCGCCCGATCTGTGCCTCGAGGTCGGCTCGGGCTCGCACGCGGAACAGACGGCGGCGATCCTCGGGCGGATCGCGACCGTGTTCGAGCGGCGCCGTCCGCGCGCGGCCGTCGTGATCGGCGACACCAACTCGACGCTCGGCTGCGCGCTCGCGGCGGCCAAGCTCCGGATCCCGGTCGTGCACGTGGAGGCCGGGCTTCGTGCCGCCGACAGCGGGATGGCGGAAGAGATCAACCGCCGCGCGGTGGACGCGGTGGCCGCGGTGCTCTGTACACCGTGCGCCGCGGCGACGGAGCGGCTCGCGCGGGAGCGGCCCGATGCCGTAGTCGTCGAGACGGGGGACGTGGCGCGAGACGTGCTGGTGCGGCACGGCGGCGCGCTGCCCGACGTCCGGCGGCTGCTCCCGTCGGGTGCGGAAAGCGGCTACGTCTACGCCACGCTGCACCGGGCCGAGCTGACCGACACACCGGGTCTCCTCGACCGCGCGCTCGCTGCGCTGGCCGGCCTTCCGGTTCCGGTCATCCTCGCGCTCCATCCTCGCACGCGGTCGGCGCTCTCCCGGGAGCGACTGACCCTCCCCACGCGGGCGACGTTCATCGCCATCCCGGCCGTCGGCTACCTCGAGAGTCTGGCGCTGACCGCCGGCGCTCGGGCCGTCGTCACCGACTCGGGCGGACTGCAGCGCGAGGCGTACTGGCTCGGAACGCCATGCATCACGCTTCGCACCGAGACGGAGTGGACGGAGACGCTCGACGCCGGCGCCAACCGGCTCGTCCCGCCCGGGGCGCCGGAGGGCCTGGGCGCGGCGGTCGCCGCCGCGCTGGCGGCACCGCGCGGCTGGACCCGTGATGCCTACGGCGACGGCACCGCGGCAGGCCGGATCGCCGGCGCGGTGGCCGAGCTCCTGGGAACGGCGGCTCCCGCCGCTGTGGCGGGCTGACGATGTGCGGCATCGCCGGTGTGCTCGGCTCGGCCGGCGGATACGACGCCGGCGCCGACATCGAGCGGCTCACGGCAGCGCTCGCGCACCGCGGCCCCGACGGCGCCGGCTGCCGCTTCCTCGCGGATCGACTCGGTGCGCTCGGGCACCGGCGGCTCAGCATCGTGGACCTCGCCGGCGGCGACCAGCCGATGAGCAACGAGGACAGCTCGGTCTGGCTGGTCTACAACGGCGAGATCTACAATCACCTGACGCTCCGGGCCGAGCTGGAGCGCGCCGGCCACCGCTTCCGTTCGCGTGCCGACACGGAGGTCATCGTCCACGGGTGGGAGGAGTGGGGGCCGGGGGTGCTCGAGCGGCTGAACGGGATCTACGCCTTCGCGCTGTTCGACGGGCGCGATGGCGGGGACGGACGGGTCTGGCTCGCGCGCGACCCCGTCGGCGCCAAGCCGCTCTATGTCGGGCACAGGGACGGCACCACCTGGTTCGCGAGCGAGCTGAGCGCCGCGCGCGCGGCGGGACTGGCCGACGAGACGATCCGGGAGGATGCGGTCGGGCAGTATCTCGTGTACCGCTTCATTCCCGCTCCCGCGACGATCTTCCGGAACACATGGAAGGTGCCGCCGGGACATTGCTGCAGCCTGTCGCTCGCGGCGCCGGCCGCCACGCCGGTCTTCCGTGCGTTCACGCCGCGGTTCGCGCCGGCAACCGTGCCGGACACCGGGCGGGGATGGGAAGAGGCGATCCGGGGCGGGCTCCGGGCTGCGGTCCGCCGCCAGCTCATGTCGGACGTGCCGGTGGGCTCGCTCCTCTCCGGCGGCGTCGACTCGACGGTCGTGACCGGCCTCATGCGCGATGGACTGCCCGCGGCTCCGCAGGCATTCGCGATCGGTTTCAGCGATCCGGGCGCGCCCGATGAGCTTGGCGCCGCGCGAGCGGCGGCGGATGCACTGGGCGTTCCGCTCGAGACGGTTGCCGTATCCGAGGCCGAGTATCTCGCGCGCTGGCCCGCGCAGATCGCCTCGCTGGGTGAGCCGGTCGCCAACTCGGGGGTGCTGCTCCTCGATCTCCTCTGCGAGCGGGTGGCGCGGACCCACAAGGTGGTGCTCACGGGCCAGGGAGCCGACGAGCCGCTCGGCGGCTATCCCCGGCACACGGCGGAGCGGTGGGCCGGCGCGCTCCACGCCGCGTCGCCCCTGCTCGCGCACCTGCCGGAGCGGTTCGCGTCCAGTGATCGCGTCGCGCGGGCGCGGCGCCTGGCGGCCGCCGGGGGAGAGGCGGAGCGATTCGCGGAGACGCTGGCGGTGTTCGGACCCGCGGAGGCCGTGGCGCTGAGCCGTGCGTCGCTCGATCCCTCGGCGCTGGTGGACCCGGTTCGCCGCTGGCTCCCGGACGGACCGGACGATGATTCCCTCAATCGGCTGCTCATCGCCGATGCGCGGCTTTCGCTCGCGGACGACCTGCTCACCGTAGCCGACCGCACGTCGATGCGTTCCTCGGTCGAGCTCAGGGTCCCCTTCCTCGATCTCGAGCTCCTCGCGCTGCTGGAGCGGATGCCGAGCCGCTACAAGGTCTCCGCGCTGGGGGAGCGGAAGTGGCTCTACCGGCGCGCCGTCGCGCCGCTGATTCCCGCCGAGCTGCGGCCGAGTCTGCTCGGGCCGCGCGGCCGGCTGGGCCGGAAACTCGGGTTCTCGACACCGCTCGATCGCTGGTTCGCGTCGTGGGTCGAACGCGACGCACCCGCGTATCTCACCGGCCGCGACGCGCGGATTCCGGACCTGCTCGCCGGCGACGCCGTCACCGGGCTTCTCACTGCCGTGCGCGACGGGGGCCGGTCGCGGCCGCGGCAGCTCCTCTCACTCTACGTGCTCGAGACCTGGCTCAGGTCGCTGGACGGCGCGGCGGCGGCGCCGGCGGCGCTTCGGGCGGCCGGCTGATGTGCGGCTTCGGGGGTGTGGTCGATCTTCGTCGCGGGGCGCCGGCGTCGCTCGCTGACGTCGCGGCGGCGCTGAGCCATCGCGGGCCGGACGCGCGCCACGAGTGGCGCGAGGGGCCGTGCGCGCTCGTCCACTGCCGGCTCCGCGTGCTCGATCTCTCCGAGCGCGCGGACCAGCCGATGACCAGCGAGCGCACGCGCGTCGTCGTCGTGTACAACGGCGAGATCTACAATTTCCGGGAGCTGAGGGCGGACCTCGAGGCGGCGGGCCGGCACTTCGTCACCCGCTCCGACACCGAAGTGCTCCTCGCGGGGTACGAGGCATGGGGCCCCGACGTCTTCGCGCGGCTTCGCGGCATGTTCGCCGCGGCATTCTGGCATCCCGACGAGCGCCGGCTGGTGCTCGCCCGGGATCCGCTGGGCAAGAAGCCGCTCGCCTATGCGCTTTCGCCCGACCGCATCGCCTTCGCGTCGACCGTGGGCGCGCTGCTTCCCATGCTCGAGCACGCGCCCCCGGTGAGCCGGAGCGCGCTCGACTGCTATCTCGGTCACACCGTCGTGCCGTTCGAGCACGCGATGCTCGAGGGCGTGGAGAAGCTGCCGCCCGGCGGATTCCTCGAGTGGCGGGCCGGCGCCGTGCGCACCGGGAGGTTCTGGCAGGTGCCCGCTGCGCCGGCCGATCCGGCAATGCCGGCGGGCGACGCCGCGATCGAGCTGGAGCGCCTGCTCCGGCAGGCGGTGCGCCGCCGGCTCGAAAGCGACGTGCCGCTCGGCCTCTTCCTGAGCGCGGGGTTCGACTCGAGCCTGGTGGCGGCCCTCGCGGCGGAGGAGCACGAGGGCCGACTCGTTGCGGTGACGGCCGGGACCGCGGGCTCGGGCTACGATGAGCGATCGGTAGCCGCGCTTGTCGCGGCACGCTACGGTCTGGAGCATCGGCTCGTGGAAGTCCCGGCGCTCTCCGCCGCGCCGCTCCCCATGCTCCTCGCGGAGCTGGGCGAGCCGTTCGGCGACTCTTCGATCCTGCCGTCGTACGACGTGGCCCGCGCCGCGCGGCGCGAGATCACGGTCGCGCTCACGGGCGACGGCGGGGACGAGGCCTTCTTCGGATATGCGACCTTCCGGGGGGTGCGGCTGGGCCAGCGCTACCGGCGATGGACGCCGGCTCCCGTGCGCCGTCTGCTCCGCAACGCCACCAGCGGAGCGACGCGCGAGGGCTGGCTTCGCCGAGCCGGCGCGCTCTTCGAGTACGGGGCGGAGCCGATCAGGGACAGCTACCGGAACCGGATGGGCTTCGGCCCGCGCGCCCGCGCGGAGCTCCTGCGAGGCCCCGTTGCGGGGCATCGGGCCGAGCACATCTACGCCGAGCGACTGGATCGCTTCCGCGCGCTGCCCGATGCCGATGCGCTCCGTCGCACCTTCTTCGAGACCTACCTCCCGAACGACTACCTCCCGAAGGTGGACACCGCGACGATGGCCGCATCCCTGGAGGCGCGGTCGCCGTTCCTCGACGTGGACGTCGTCGAGTTTGCGTTGAGCCTTCCCGAGGCGACGGCGTTTCCCGGCGGGCAGCTCAAGGCGCTGCTGCGCCCGCTGGTGGCGCGACTCCTTCCCCGGGAAGTGCTGCACCGCCAGAAGACCGGCTTCGGCGTGCCGGTGAGCGGCTGGATGCGGGGACCGCTGGCAGGTGCGCTCGAGGAGTTCGTCTTCCGGCGGGATACGGCGATGGCGGCGATGATCGATCCCGCGGCTGCCCGCCGGGTGTACGCCGAGCACACGGCCGGCGCGGATCACGGCACCCGACTCTGGTCGCTCCTCTGCCTCGGCGTCTGGGCGGCGGTGGTGCTCGAACGCCGCTGGCCGGCCGCCGAGCCGCTGCCGGTTGCCCGCGCGGGGGCGGCGGTCGCGGCATGAGCGGAGCGGAGGCGCCGCTCCGTGTGCTCGCAGTCACCAACATGTATCCGTCTCCGACGCGGCCGTATTTCGGGATCTTCGTGCGTCGCCAGGTGGAGGCGATGCGCGCCGCGGGCGTGGACATGGCGCTCGAGGTGATCGCGGCGGACCGCGGGGAGGGGGACTACTTCGTGGGCCGCCGGCGCGTGATGCGCGCCGTGCGGGAGTTCCGGCCGGCGCTCGTGCACTGCCACTATGGATACACGCCGCTGGCGGCGGCCTTCGCGGGCGCGCCGTATCTCGTCACCCTGTGCGGCGACGACATCAACGGCCAGGCCGACGGCCGGGGAGGACGGACCCTCAAGAGCACCCTCGGCATCGGCGTCACCCAGCTCTTCGCCGCCCTCGCGCGCCGGGTGATCGTCAAGAGCGAAGCGATGCGGCGGCGGCTCTCCCCGGCCGCGCGCGCGAAGTGCGATGTGCTTCCCAACGGTGTGGACACCCGGCTCTTCGCCCCGGGCTCGCGAGCGGAGGCGCGGGCGCGGCTGGGCCTGCCGGCCGAAGGCCTGGTCGTCGCCTTCGTCAACAGCGCGGGGCAGGCGAGCAAGCGGCTCGACCTCGCCGAGGCGGTCCGCGACGAGCTCGTGCGCCGGGGTCGCGCGCCGCACCTGCTGGTGGCGCGGTCGGTGCCTGCCGACGACATGCCCTGGCACTACCGTGCCGCCGACTGCCTGCTCGTCACCTCGGACAGCGAAGGCGCGCCCAACGTGGCCAAGGAGGCGCTCGCGTGCGGCGTGCCGGTGGTGAGTGTCCGGGTCGGGGATGTGCCGGAAGTGATCGATCGCGCGGCCATGGGCGCCATCGTGCCGCGTGATCCGCCCCGCCTGGCCGACGCCGTGGCCGCCCTGCCGCCCGCGCCCGATCTCCGTCCGTCACTCCTCCCCGATCGGTATACCTCGGAGGCGATGGTGCGCCGGCTGCTCGACATCTACCGCGCGTGCCTCACGTGACGGCGGTCCCGATCGACGGAGCGGCGGCGCCGCGCGACCGCGGGGCCGATCCGATCGGCCCCGGATGGCGCCGTCTGGCGCTCATCCTGACGGTGCCGGCGCTCCTCATCGGTGTCGTCGCGTATCCCAACGTGCAGCTCGCCACGATGCCCCTCGGCGTGGCACTGCCGGTGCTGCTGGCCGCCGCGGCGTGCATCGTCCTCTCGGGGCGTACGCGGCTCCTCGTCCTGCTTCCCCTCGTCACCGCGTATCTGCCCTCGGCCGAGATCGGGTTCGTGGCCTATCTCCTCTCGCTGGGCTACTTCGTCCTGGTGTACGGCGGAGCGCGCATCGTGCGGCCGCTCGACGCGCTCGACTGGGCACTGCTCGCCGTCCTCCTCTGGACGCTCACGAGCTGGCTCGCGAACCTCGGGGACCAGACCGACCTCTGGTCGCTCCCGGTCTTCACGCTCACCTTCCTCGCGCCGTGGCTCCTCCTCTTCGTCGCGCGCGCCGCGGCGTGGAGCGCGGGCGAGATCGGCGCCATCGTCGTGACGGCAGCGGCACTCGCCGCGTCCCAGCTGGCCCCCGCGCTCATCAAGCCGATCACGGCCGGCATGCCCGAAGCGTACAGCGTGCCGCTGATCCCGCTGCAGGTGACGCGCGTCGCGCTGATCCGGAATTTCCTCGCGGCCGGCGAAGCGTCCGATCTCACGTCGGGCAGCACGCCGAGCGCGCACCACCTGGGGATCGCGCTCATGCTGTTCGCCGTCTTCCTGGTGGCGCTCAACGTCGGCGCGCGGAAACGGACGCACGCGGGCCTCCTGGCGGTCGTCGTCTTCGTCTTCCTCATGACCGACTCGAAGCACGTGATCCTGTCGGCCGTTCCGCCGGGGCTCATCTTCGGTGCCGCCGTGGTATGGCCGGCCCTCGCGCGACGGTGGCGCCGCTTCCTGGGGTGGGGCGCGCTCATCGTCGCCGTGACGGTGGGCCCGGTGCTGGCCGTGCGCGCGGCCCGCATCGTCATCGACGGGCTGTGGCGTCCCTACATCGTGCTGGCCAAGATCAACCCGAAGGTGCAGCTCGTGCTCCGGACCGGCCAGCTCCTGGGCCGCGGCGATCTCGACACCTGGATCGGCTACGGCCCCGGCAGCTACGCCACGCGCGCGGCGACGATCCGCGCCACCGACGTGCTCTTCAAGGAAGCCCAGCGGCTGCCCGACTTCATCCCGTCGTGGACGTCACCCGCCTATCGCTCGGTCGCGTACGACCTGTACACGGCCGACATCGTGGCCACCGCGCAGTTCCGGAGCGGCGCGCTCACGAATCCGTTCAGCAGCGTCATCGGCATCGTGGGGGAGTACGGCATCGCCGGCTCGGCGGTCGTCGCGATCTTCCTGGGGCTGCTCGCGCGCGCGGGCTTCCGCCGGTGGCGCGACACCGAAGCGGAGCTCCGCGTGCGCGCCGCCGGGGCCACGCTCGGGTTCGCCGTGCCGTTCCTGGTGGTGCTGGGAATCTTCGACAGCTACTTCGAGCAGCCCGACGTCACCGCGGCGGTCGTGACGCTCGCGCTGGTGACGCTGGCCGGCGGGAGCGGGGCTAGCGGGAGGGTCGGCGCCGGAGGGACGAGCGGAACTGCTGGTACCCCGCGGGATCCAGCTCCCGCACCGACCAGCCCGTTGCCCTGAACGCCGCCCAGGCGACGGCGAGGGCGGCCGCGAGGACGGCCCCCGTGATCGTCATCCGGGTGCGCCGCGGAAAGTCGCGGTAGACCGGCGCGACGGGCGCCTGCACCAGCGTGAAGACGGGAGTATCGCGCACTTCGTCGATCTGCGCATCCTGCAGCTCGCGCGACAGGCGGCCGTACTCGTCGGTGAGGAGCTCGATCCGGCGGTTCAGGCGCTCGCGCTGGAAGGCGAGACGGGGGATATCGTTCACCCCGGCCCGGTTCGCTTCGAGGAAGGCGCGCAGCGCCCCCTCGGCCTGCGTCAGCTCGGCGCGGGAGCCGGCGACGGCGCGCTCGGCGAAGCGGCGCCGCTCGGAGGCGGCAGAGCGGCGGGTCTCGAAGTTGAACTGCTCGAGGTGGGCGTAGAGCCGCTGCGCGACGTCGGCCGCCAGCTGCGCGTCGGGCAGGGTGACGTTGAGGGTGATGGTGCCGGTACGGTCGTTGGTCGTCGTGCCGACCGCCTTGGCCGACAGGAAGTCGACCGCGTTGCTGATGCGGTGCGCGCTGTCGGCGCCGCCGATGTGCAGGATGTCGATGAGCGGCAGCCGCCGTGCGCGGTCCGCGGGGTCGGCGAACGAGTCCAGGGCCACGCGGGTGAGCACGTCGCGGCCGACCAGCACGTCGGCATAGAACTGGAGCGACCGCGTGCCGCCCAGCGTTCCCGCGCCGAGCTGTCCGGCCAGTGCGGCGAGGCCGCCGGCGGCGCCAGGGTTCAGGGTGCGCTCTTCGAGGGCGAACTTCGCGGTGGCGCGGTAGCGCGGGTGTGCGAGCAGCGCCCACGTGGCGGCGACGGCGCCGCCGAGGAGGCCGCACAGCGCGATGAGGCGCCAGCGCGCGGCGACTGCCGCGGCGACGCGGAGCAGGGAGGTCTGTCGCGGCGGCTCGGCCGGCTCGGCGATGGGTCCCGCGGCTGGGTTCATGGAGCGCGAAACGTCGCGCGCCACCGATGTGCCGTCAAGGGAGGAATGCGTGGAGCTGTGGACGTCGGTCGTGGCGACGGTCGTGACGGGCGCGGTCGTGCGCCTCGTGCCGGGCCTCCGGTGGCGCCGTCACTCGATGGACAGCGGGTACCATCTGCTCCTGCGCCGGGAGATCCGCCGCAACCGGATGCGGATGCCGCCGCGCGTCGAGGCCATGCACCTCGACGAGCGGCAGACCTATCCCTGGGGCTACCACTGGCTGCTCGCGCTCCTGCCGGAGCGCGTGCTTCGCGCGGTGCCGCCGCTGCCGACAGCGCTGATCGACGGCGCGCACACGGCGCTGGTGGCGGTGCTGGCGGGCATGGTGGCACCCCTGGCCCTTGCGGGCGCGAGCCGCGGCGGCGCCGCGCTGGCCGCCGGCCTCCTCTTCGCGACCTCGCCCGCGCTGCTCGTGGTGGGGATCGGGCCCCGCGCCTACGAGATCACGCCGCGTCCGCTGGGCGAGCTCCTCTATTCGATGGCGCTCGTCGCAGCCGCCGTCGCCGCGCTCTCGGGTGGCGGCTGGCCGGCCCTCGCGGTCGCGGCGCTCGCGGGCGGATTTCTGCTGCTCTCGAGCAAGTTCGCGGCGCAGGCCCTGGTCTTCACGGCCCCGCTCATTGCATTCGGCGCGGGACGCTGGCTGCCGCTTGCGCTGCCGCCGCTCGCGTTCGCCGCCGCCTTCGTGCTGTCGGGCGGCCGCTACCGGCACGTGCTCGCCGCGCACATCCGCCACCTCCTCATTTTCCGGCGCCGCATCCAGCACGAGCATTCGGCGCTTCGGGACCGCAACGACTGGCCGCTCCTCGGGCGGACGTTGGCGGCGGTGCTCCGTCACCCGGCCGACCGCTCGGCGCTGGCCGACTTCGCGCGGGCCGCGGAGCACAATACCATCCTGCAGTTCGTCCTCCGGAACGTCCTCTGGATCGGCGTGATGGTGGCGATCACGGCCGGCGCGTACCCCGCCTGGCACAGCGGGGCCCACGGCTGGCACCGCTGGCTCGTGGCGTGGGCCGCGGCTCCGCTGGCTCCGTTCGTGGTGACCTCGCTCCGCTCCGTCCGGTTTCTCGGCGAGGCGGAGCGGTACCCGGAGTACGCGGTGGCCGCGGTCAGCGTCCTCGCCGGCATCGGGCTCCTGGCGCCGGGGATCGATCGCACGACGATCGTCGTCGTCTACGCGCTGCTCCAGCTTCCCGCGCTCGCCTACTCGATCGCGCGGCAGCGGTGGAACAGCCGGCGCGGGGTCGGGCCGGAGATGCAGGAGCTGCGGAGGTTCCTCGCGACCGTTCCGGCGGCAAGCGTCGTCGTCCCGGTGCCCTGGTACAGCGCCTACGTCCTCGCGCCGGAGCTCGAGCTGCGCTTCCTCGTGAGCAACGATGGAAGCGTGTGGTACCGCGACTACGATCGCATCTTCACGGCGTACCCGTGGCCGGTGCCGGACCGCGAGGCCTGGCGGCGCGAGCACGGTGCGCGGTTCGTCCTGGTGGAAACGCCCCTCCTGCCATCCGCCCCGCCCGGCGCGCCGCCCTACGCGCTCGACGATCTGCCGGTCCTCTTCGAGAACGCCCGCTTCACGGTGTACGACCTGAACGGCGCGTAGCGACCGGCCCGGGCCGCGCTTAGACTTGTCGCCGTGCGACGGCTCTCCTTCCTCCTCAAGGACTCGCTGGTCTACGGCGTCGCCGGGGCGGTCAACCGCATCGTCAAGATCCTGCTCGTCCCGGTCGTCGCGCGAGCCTTTCCCGTCGAGGTCTTCGGCGCCTACGACGCCGCGGGCGTGTACGTGTACGTCCTCGCCGTGCTGGCGGTGCTCGGGCTCAACTCCTCCGTCATCATCATCGCCACACGGGACGCGACCCGTGCCGACGAGGCACGGCTCGGCGAGACCGCGGGCATCGGGCTCCGCATGGTCGCCGGGGCGGCCCTCGTCGTCACGGCGGTGGTGCTGGCGGCTCCGTCGCTCACCAGCCGCATCCTGCTCGGCACCCCGCAGTACGCGCGCGAGATCGCGTGGGCGGTGGCGAGCGCGCCCTTCTCCGCCGTGCTCATCTATGCGCTGAGCGTCCTGCAGTGGGCGTTCCGCCGCGCCGCCTATGTCTGCATCGCGCTCGGCTCGGCGGCGCTCACCATCGGGCTCTCGTGGTTCGTGGCCTTCCACACGGATTGGGGGCTCATCGGGCTCTTCGCCGCGAACCTTGCCGGCCAGGCCATCGGGGCGCTGGCCGCGATGGTCGCGGCGCGGGACCTTCTCCGCGCGCGCTGGAGCGGGGGCGTCGCCCGGCAGATGCTCGCGGTGGGCCTCCCGTTCGCCGCCATCGCGGTGGCGAGCAACCTCATTCCCTCGCTCGACCGGCTCTTCCTTGTTCAGGCGCACAGCCTCGCCGATGCGGGCGTCTACGGCATGGGCCAGAAGATCGCGGCGCTCGCCGGCCTGATCCTCACCGGGTTCCAGGCCGCGTGGCAGCCGTTCGCCTTCTCCCAACGCGCGGCCGAGGACAAGCCGCAGATGTTCGGCCGGGTCTTCCTGCTGATCTGCGGCGTGGCGGGGTTTCTCACTCTGGGGCTTGTGTGCGCCGCGCCGGTCATCGCGCGCTATGCGGCTACGCCCGCCTATGCCGGCGCGGCTATATTCGTGGGCCCGCTGGCGCTCTCGACCGGCCTCGGCGCGGTGTTCTTCGTGGTGGCGATGGGCTCACTGTTCGAGGGGAAGTCGCTGCACAATCTGGTGGCCTACGGCGTCGGCGTGGGCACGACGGTCGTGCTCAACCTGGTCTTCCTCGCCCGCGGCGCGCCGCCGATCGCGATCGCCTGGGCCAACTGCCTGGGGCAGGCCGCCGCGGTCGCCTGCATGGCGCTCCTCTCGCAGCGGGTCCATCCGATTCCGTATCCCTTCATCCGTGGAGTGCTGGTGATGCTGGTTGCCGCCGCCGTCGCCGTGCTCGCGGGACGCGCCGTGCCCGGCTGGTCGCTCGGTGCCGTCGCGGCGGCCCAGCTCGGGCTCGCGGCGGCGTTCGCGGCCTGGCTGCTCTTCGGCGTGCTGGAGCCGGCCGAGCGGGCGCGGCTGCTGGCGCGGGGCGGCGCGGTCCCGTGACGCCGGCCGGCGGCGCGCCGCAGGACCTCCTCACCGCGTTGCGCGCCCTGCACGCCGCGCGCTCGGTCGAAGTACGCGAGCGGTGGCAGCGGTCGCTTCCGCTCGCCGATTACGTCGTGGACCGATGGGAGCGGGCGCGCGACCTGGGCTTCGGCCCCGGCAGCAGCATCTACGACCAGTCGCTCGTGCTCGGCGATGTCGAGGTTGGCGAGGGAACCTGGATCGGACCGGGCACCGTGCTGGACGGCTCCGGCGGCCTCCGGATCGGCGCGACGTGCAGCATCTCGGCCGGTGTGCAGATCTACACCCACGATTCGGTGCGCTGGGCGTTGTCGGGCGGCCGCGCGCCGTACGACCGCGCCCCGGTCGTGATCGGCGACCACTGCTACCTCGGCCCGTGCAGCATCGTGACGAGCGGCGTGAGCATCGGGCGGCATTGCCTCGTCGGCGCCCACTCGCTCGTGAACCGCGACCTGCCCGACTACGCCATCGCCTACGGCACGCCCTGCCGGGTGGTCGGTCGCGTCGAAGTGAGCGGCGCCGACGTCTCCCTCATCTACGCGGACGCACCATGACCGATCATCGGCCGCCGCCCATCCCGATCACCCGCGCCATCTTCGATGAGGCCGAGGCACAGGCCGTCGCCGCGGTGCTCGCCTCGGGCTGGGTGGTGCAGGGACCGCAGGTCGCGGCGTTCGAGGACGGGTTCCGTCACTTCACCGGCCTGCCCGAGGCGGTCGCCTGCACCTCGTGCACCACCGGTCTGCACCTCGCGCTCCTCGCCGAAGGAGTCGGCCCGGGCGACGAAGTGATCGTGCCGGCGTTCACCTGGGTCGCCTCGGCCAACGCGGTGATCTACTGCGGCGCCACGCCCGTGCTGGCGGACGTCTCGCCCGTCACGTTCAATATCACGGCGGAGGAGGTCGAGCGACGGCGGACGCCGCGGACCCGCGCCGTCATGCCGGTCCACCTCTTCGGGCTCGCCGCGGAGATGGGCTCGATCCTCGATGTCGCGCGGCGGCGGTCGCTCGCGGTGGTGGAGGACGCGGCCTGCGCCCTCGGCACCCTGTACTGCGGGCGGCATGTGGGCACCTTCGGCGGCGGCGGCGCCTTCTCGTTCCATCCGCGGAAGGCCATCACCACCGGCGAGGGCGGGATGTACACCACATCCGACCCGGGCAAGGCGCGGCGTGCACGCTCGCTCCGCGATCATGGCGCCTCGAAGTCGGACCACGCGCGGCACGGAGCCCGCGGCGCCGCGCTGCTGCCCGTTTTCGACAAGGTCGGCTACAACTACCGCATGACCGACCTGCAGGCCGCCGTCGGCGTGGCGCAGCTCGGCAAGCTCCCGGGCATTCTGGCCGACCGCATCGCCCGCGCGAAGCGGTACGACGTGCTCCTGGCGGGCGTCGCGGGCCTGATTCCACCCATCGAGCCGGAAGGCCACCGCCATTCCTACCAGTCGTACGTGTGCCGCCTCGAGACCGACGGACTGGACGAAGCCGAAATCGCCCGCGGGAACGCGGTCCGGAACCAGGTGATGCACGCGCTCGAGGAGGAGCGGATCGCCACCCGCCAGGGCACGCACGCCGTGCACGCCCTCGACTATTACGCACGCACCTTCGGCTACCGGCCGATGGACCTCCCGGGGGCGTGGGCCGGAGACCAGCTCTCCCTCACGCTCCCCCTCTATGCCGGCATGACCGACGAGGAGCAGGACCGCGTCGTCGAGCGCCTGATCCATCACCTCACGCAGGCATTCCGGACGGCGGATGCGCGCTGAGGCGCCGGAGGCGGTCGGGCTGCTCGAACAGCTGGTCGAACCGGGGACCGGAACGCCGCTGCGCGTCGTGCCCGGGCCGCCGCTCCGCCTCGAATCGGAGAGTGGGCGGTCCTATCCGGTGGAGGAGGGCGTCGCCCGATTCGTCGGGGACGGCGCGCTTCCCGCGGAGCAGGCCGCGACCGGCGACACCTTCTCCACCAAGTGGGCCCGGGTGGACACCTTCGGCCACGACGCCGCCACCCGTGACTTCCACCACCGCTGGTATCTCCAGCGCTACGGCTGGCGCGACGAGGCGGAATTCGCGGCCTTTCTGGGCGACCAGCAGCGCGTGCTCGACGCCGGTTGCGGCGTCGGCCGGGACGTGGCGTGGTATCTCGCCCACGCGCCGGGCCTCGTGGCCGGCGTGGACATCTCGACCGCCGTCGACGCGGCGGCCCGGAACGTCGGGCCGCACGCCCGACTTCTCCTCGCGCAGGCCGACCTCGCCAACCTGCCGTTCCCGCCCGAGTTCTTCGACTACGTCGCCTGCGACCAGGTGCTGCACCACACCTTCGATCCCCGCGCGAGCTTCGAGCATCTCGTCTCGCGGGTGCGGCCCGGCGGCGTGCTCGCGTTCTACGTGTACAAGGTGAAGGGACCGATCCGGGAGTTCGCCGACGATCATCTGCGGTCGCTCGCGACGCGGATGTCGGAGCCCGAGGCGCTCCGCCTCTCCGAGGCGCTCACCCGCTTCGGGCAGGCGCTGACGGAGCAGGGGCTCACGATGGATGTCCCGGTCGCCATTCCCGAGCTCGGCATCGCGGCGGGGCGCTTCGATGTGCAGCGCTGGCTCTACTGGAACGTCTTCAAGTGCTTCTACAACGCCGACTGGGACTGGGAAACGAACGTGATGACGAACTACGACTGGTACCGTCCCGTCACCGCCTATCGGTACCGCCCCGGCGAGATCCGCGAGTGGATCGCCGCGGCGGGACTGGAGACGCTGCACGAGGACGTGGGCGACGCCGGGCTCTCGTACCGGTGCCGGAAGCCCAGCCATTAACCGACCGGGGAGACACATGGATCTGCGTGGCGCGCGGGTGGTGGTGGTGGGCGGGGCGGGCCTCATCGGGTCGCACGTCGTGGACCGGCTGACCCGGGAGGACGTCGCCGAGATCGTCGTCTACGACAACTTCACGCGGGGGACGATCGGCAACCTCGACGCCGCGCTCCAGGACCCGCGCGTGCGGGTCTTCGAGCTGGGCGGCGATATCCTGCACACCGACATCCTCCAGAAGGCGCTGGAGAAGACCGACGTCGTGTTCCACCTCGCGGCGCTCTGGCTGCTCCACTGCCACGAGTATCCGCAGTCGGCCTTCGAGGTGAACATCCGCGGCACCTTCAACGTGCTCGAGGCCTGCCGGCTCCGGGGCGTGCGGAAGCTCGTGTACTCGTCCTCCGCCTCGGTCTACGGGGACGCGCTCGAAGTGCCGATGACGGAGGACCACCCGTACAACAACCGCACGTTCTACGGCGCCACCAAGATCGCCGGCGAGCACATGGCGCGTGCCTACCACCACCGCTACGGCCTCGACTACGTCGGCCTCCGCTACATGAACATCTACGGGCCGCGGCAGGACTACATGGGCGCGTACGTCGCCGTCGTGATGAAGATCCTCGATCGGATCGACCGGGGCGAGCCGCCCATCGTCTACGGCGACGGCACGCAGTCGTACGACTTCATCTACGTCGAGGACGCGGCCGACTGCAACGTGCTGGCCGCAGGCTCCGACGCCACCGACCGGTGCTACAACGTCGGCGCCGGCGTCGAGACCACGATCCGGGAAATCTGCGAGATGCTGCTCCGGCTCACGGGCAGCGAGCACCTGGGGATCCGCTACGAGCCCGCCGGCCAGACCTTCGTGACGCGCCGCGTGGGGTTCACCGAGGCGGCGGCGCGCGATCTCGGGTTCCGGGCGCGGACGCCCGTGGAAGAAGGCCTTCGCCGGCTCATCGCCTGGCGCGAGGGGCACAAGGAGGCGGTGGCGTCGCGCATCCGCGCCGCCGAGGCCCGCACCGGCTGATGTGCGGCCTCGCGGGCGTGATCCACCTGCGCGGCGAGCCGGTCGCCCGCGAGACCCTGAAGCGGATGACCGACGCGATCGCGCATCGCGGCCCCGACGGCGAAGGTCACTGGACCGACGGCTCGGCCGGCCTGGGCCACCGCCGGCTCGCGATCATCGATCTCTCCTCCGGCGGCCACCAGCCCATGCTCGCGCCCGACGGCGGCGCGGCGCTCGTCTACAACGGCGAGATCTACAACTACCAGGAGCTCCGGGCCGATCTCCTCGCGCGCGGCCACCGCTTCCGCTCCACCTGCGACACCGAAGTGCTCCTCGAGGCCTGGCGCGAGTGGGGGCCCGCATCGCTCGACCGGCTCAACGGCATGTTCGCCTTCGCCGTGTGGGAGCCGGCGGCGCGGCGCCTCGTCCTCGCGCGCGACCGCTACGGCATCAAGCCCCTCTACTACTGGACCGACGGCACGCGCTTCGCCTTCGCGTCGGAGATCAAGGCGCTCCTCACCGTGCCGGGCTTCCGTCGCGACGTGTCGCTGCCGGCGCTGCATCAGTACTTCACCTTTCAGAACATCTTCACCGACGAGACCCTCTTCGAGGGGGTACGGCTCCTCCAGCCCGGGCATACGCTGACGGTCGAGAACGGCCGGGTGGGCGCGCCGGTGCCATACTGGGACTACCGGTTCGGCTCGGACCCGCTGGCGATCACCGAAGAGGAATGCGTGGACGAGCTGTTCCGCTGCTTCAGCGGTGCGGCCGTCCGCCAGCTGGTGAGCGACGTGCCGGTCGGGAGCTACCTGAGCGGCGGGATGGATTCGGGCTCGCTCACCGCGATCGCGTCGAGTCACCTGGGCCGCATCCACTCCTTCACCGCCGGGTTCGATCTCACCTCCGCATCCGGCATCGAGCTCGGCTTCGACGAGCGGCTGCCGGCGGAGATGATGGCGCACCGCTTCAAGACGGAGCACTACGAGGTCGTGCTCCACGCCGGCGACATGGAGCAGGTGATGGGCGACCTGATCTGGCACCTCGAGGATCTCAGAGTCGGCCAGTCGTATCCCAACTACTACGTGGCGCGGCTCGCGAGCCGCTTCGTGAAGGTCGTCCTGTCCGGCGCCGGCGGCGACGAGCTCTTCGGCGGCTATCCCTGGCGCTACTACCAGGTGGCCGGCAGCCGCTCCGCCGACGAATACTTCCGGAACTACTACGCCTTCTGGCAGCGCCTCGTGGCCGACGAGGACAAGGCCCGGCTCTTCCGCCCCGACGTGGCGCGGCGCCTCTCGGGGCATTCGACGTTCGACGTCTTCCGGAGCGTCTTCGACCGCCACCCGATCGCCCTCGCATCGAGCGAGGACTACATCAATCATTCCCTCTACTTCGAGGCGAAGACCTTCCTGCACGGCCTCCTCGTGGTGGAGGACAAGGTGAGCATGGCCCACGGGCTCGAGAGCCGCGTCCCCTTTCTCGATGACCGGCTGGTCGAGTTCGCCATGCGCGTGCCGGTCCGCTACAAGGTCGAGGGGTCGCTCATGCAGGGGGCGATCGACGAGGACGACATCGTGAAGCGGCAGCGCTGGCGGGAGTCCTCCGAGGGGAAGACGGTGCTCCGGAAGGCGATGGGACGACTGATTCCGCGGGAGATCGCCGAGCGGCGGAAGCAGGGCTTCAGCGGCCCGTACGATTCGTGGTACCGCGGCGAAAGCCTCGACTACATTCGCCGGCTCCTCTCGAGCCCCCAGGCGCGGTACCGCGCCTTCCTCGATCCCGCGTTCGTCGCGGGCGTGATCGACGAGCACACCGCCGCGCGCCGGAACCACCGGCTCCTCATCTGGTCGCTCCTCTGCTTCGAGGTGTGGCTCCGGAAGTTCATGTAGCATGCGGAGCGACGCCGTCGTCGTGGGGGGTGGGGTCGTCGGCCTCGCCGTGGCGATGCGGCTTGCCCGGGGCGGCCGGTCCGTCGTGCTGCTGGAGCGGCATCCGTCCTTCGGTCGCGAGGCCAGCAGCCGGAACAGCGAGGTGGTGCACGCCGGGATCTACTACCCGACCGGCTCGCTCAAGGCCACGTTCTCGGTCGCCGGGAACCGGAGTCTCTACGCGTGGTGTGCCGCGAACGGCGTCGAAGCGCGGCGGCTCGGCAAATTCATCGTCGCGGTGTCGGCCGATGAGGATGCGGTGCTGGACGACATCCACCGCCGCGGCCACGCGAACGGCGTGACCGCCCTGCGCCGCGCGACGCTCGACGAGCTGCGGGAGGCCGAGCCGCTCGTGCGCGCCGTGGGCGCGCTCTATTCGCCCGACACCGGCATCGTCGATTCGCACGGATTCATGCGGAGTCTCGCCGATGCCGCGGCCGATGATGATGCCGTGCTCGCGTGGGGGCATGAATACCTGGCCGCGGAGCCCACGCCTCGGGGCTATCGCGTCCGGTTCCGCGATCCGGCCGGAGCGGATGGCGAGGTGCAAGCCGGCGTCGTGGTCAATGCCGCCGGGCTCGCCGCCGATCAGGTGGCCGGCGGGATGGGGCTCGACATCGATGCGCTCGGCTATCGGCTCCGCTATGTGAAGGGAAGCTATTTGCGCCTGGCGGATTCGTGGCGTGGCCGTATTCGCCATCTGGTCTACCCGGTGCCGCACGCCGGTCTCGCGGGCCTCGGCACGCATGTGACGATCGATCTCTCCGGCGGGATCCGGCTTGGCCCGGACGTCGAGTTTCTGCCCGATCGGCGCCTCGACTACTCGGTGGATCCCGGCCGCACCGAGCGGTTCGTCGAGGGTGCCCGCCGGTACCTCCCCTCGGTCGCCGCGGAGGAACTTCATCCGGATCTGGCGGGCATCCGCGCTCGCCGCATTCTCCCCGATCCCGCGGTGTCGCCGGATTTCGTGATCGCGGAGGAGTCGGCGCGCGGCCTCCCCGGGTGGGTGAACCTGATCGGCATCGAATCGCCCGGGCTCACGAGCGCCCTCGAGATCGCCGACCGCGTCGCGGCACTCGCCGGCGGGCCGGGGCGACACGCCGCGTGACCGGATATATTGGCGCAACGGGCCCCTTAGCTCAGTCGGTTAGAGCAAACGACTCATAATCGTCAGGTCGTGGGTTCGAATCCCACAGGGGCCACTCCGCCGCAGTCCGGTACGCCGCGCTCCCGTCGCATCCGGTCCCTGCCGGGTCGCGCTAGACAAACCCGTCGTCCGCCCGCATACTCCCGAGGAGAGTGCACCCGCCCTCCTCGTGGGGAGGGCTCCAGGCCATCACCGTGGTCGAGGAGTCCGCATGTCCCCACGTATCCACCGCGTGCTCCGGCGGCGAGCGCGCCGGCCCGCGGTCGAGCTGCCCCACGTCGATCCGATCGCGCCGGTGCGCCGGCCCGACGCGTTCGACGATCCCGCCTGGCTCTTCGAGCCCAAGTACGACGGCTTCCGCGGTCTCGCCTACCTGACGCGTGATGGCTGCACCCTCCGCTCCCGACGCGATAGCGAGTTCGACCGGTTCGACGAGCTGCGCATGATTCTCCGCGAGCAGCTCGACGTGCGCGACGCCATCCTCGACGGCGAAGTGGTCGCGCTCGACCGGAACGGCCGTCCCAGCTTCCGGGAGCTCATGCGCCGGACCAGCACCGTCGCCTACGCCGTCTTCGACGTGCTCTGGCTGGACGGGCAGGATCTCCGCGGGCTGCCGCTCGAGCGGCGGAAGCAGTTCCTCGACCTCGCCGTGCCGGCCAATACCGCGCACGTCATGAAGGTGCTCACCATCGACCGCGACGGCGTCGCGCTCTTCAAGGCGACGGAGAAGCTGGATCTGGAGGGCATCGTGGCCAAGCGGAAGGCCGACACGTACGACCGCGCGACCACATGGTACAAGGTGCTCAACCCCTCCTACTCTCAGACGACGGGGCGGGCGGAGCTGTTCCGGAGGGGATGAGGGCCGGGTTGCGATTGCGCCGCGGCCCCGCGATTCTTGCGAAATGGCCACGGCGCGCGACCTCGACTTCACGTACACGCTGATCGACCGGTTGTTCCGCCTGAGTCTCGGCGAGATGGCGGACTTCAGCGGCGCGAGGTACGACGGCGACTTTTCGCTGTCGCTCGAAGCGGCCCAGCGCCGCAAGCACGATTTCATCATCGAGAGCCTCGGCATTCGCCGGGGCTCTCGCGTGCTGGACCTGGGCTGCGGCTGGGGCCCCCTGCTGAGCCGCGTGCGGGAGCTCGGGGCGGAGGGCGTGGGAGTCACGCTGTCGCGGGGTCAGGCCGCGGCCTGCCGGCGAAACGGGCTCGACGTCCACGTCGCCGACGCGCGGGCCGTCACGCGCGAGACGTTCGGGCCCTTCGACGCCGTCGCGAGCCTGGGGGCGTTCGAGCACTTCTGCTCGGAAGACGACTTTGCCGCGGGCCGCCAGGACCAGGTCTACGGCCGACTCTTCGGCAACGTGCGGACGACGCTGCGGCCGGGCGAGCGGTTCTACCTCCAGACGATGGTCTTCGGCCGGCACATGATCGCGCCCGGGGAGATCCGGCTCGATGCGCCGCGGGGCTCCAACGCCCACGTACTCGCCCTCCTCCGGGCGCAGTTTCCCGGCTCGTGGCTCCCGTCGGGCCACGACCAGCTGGTGCGGACCGCCGCCCCCTTCTTCCGCGTCGTCTCCAGCAGCAGCGGGCGGCTCGACTACATCGAGACGATCCGGCAGTGGCGACTCCGGTTTGCGCGCTTCGGCTGGCGCAAGCTCGCCGCGAAGGCCGCCCTGCTGCCGCGGTTCCTCAGCAGCGCGGACTTCCGGACGGCCTTCGCCTCGGGCGTCAGCGCCAACGGTCTCGCCTTCGAGCGCGAGCTCCTCGACCACTACCGCATCGTTTTCGAGGCGGTCTAGCGCGGAACGCGCTCAGGCGAACTCGCCGACGAATCCGATCTCGGGCACCAGCCGCTGCCCGAACTTCGCTTCCACCGCGCGCTGCGCCAGCGCGATGAGGGCGCGCACGTCGGCGGCGGTCGCCCCCCCCAGGTTGATGATGATGTTGGCGTGCAGGTGGGAGATCTGCGCGCCGCCGATCGTCGCCCCCTTCAGGCCGCACTGATCCACCAGGCGTCCGGCGCCGACGCCCTCGATCTTCCGGAAGATCGATCCCGCGCTCGGATGGATGGCAAGCCAGGGGTGACGCGCGCCGCGCCAGCTCAGATTCTCCTGATGGATCCTGTGCAGGATGTCGGGATGGCTCGGCGCGAGGCGGAAGGTCGCGCCGAGGACATAGTCGGCGCGGTGGTGGAAGACGCTGTCGTCGTAGCCGAAGCGGACGTAGTCGGCGCCGACGGTCGTCCGCTCGCCTTCGGCCGAGAGGATCTCGCACGACTCGAAGACGTCGGCGATGAACATGGTGCGGTCGCGGTCCGGGGCGGGGGAGAGAAAGTGCAGGTTCTGCCAGATCGCGCCGCCGACCGTGCTCGGGATCCCGATGTAGTGTTCCAGTCCAGACCAGCCGAGCTGCGCCGACTCGAGCACGAGGTCCTGCATGACAGCGCCGCTCTCGGCGCGAAGAATCCCTCCCTCCGCCCAGCCCCGCCGTGCGGCGCTATTCCGGATGACGAGCCCGCGGAAGCCGCCGTCGCCCACCAGAATGTTGGCGCCCAGGCCGAGGACGAAGAACGGCAGTTCCGCGGCGCGCGCGGCGAGGATGGCCTCGGCGAGGTCGTCCGCACTGGTGGTCGTATAGAAGAGATCCGCCGGACCGCCGATCCGGAAGGTCGTGTAGGGGGCCAGGGCGACGTTCCGCTCGAGACGCGAGCGGTCGAGGCCGGGCAGATGCGCTGAAGCGGTTCGCGGCACCGATGGGTCCGGGATGAAGGCCCTCTAGAATCGCATGGGGCGGGGCGGGGGCCAAGGGGTGGAAGCCCGCGTCGGCGCAGTTGCCGCCTCGATCGGGACCTCCTAACTTTCCGCTCCCGATTTGCGCCGCCGATCCCCCTCATCGTTCACGTTCCGAGGCGTTCATGCCCCCCAGCCAGCCATCCGTCCTCGCCACCGTCCTCGACCAGGACCGCGGCGACGTCCTCAAGGCCTGGATACAGGATCAGATGGCCGGCGGCGCCGCGCGCCCCGACCTGATGCAGCCCTCCGAGCTGCAGGATCAGTCGAGCCAGTTTCTCGATCTCCTCGCTGCGGCCGTCAACGCGGGATCAGCTCGTGACGGGGCCGCGTGGCACGCGGTCCGGCAGTTCCTGGCGGGGATTTCCTCCTCGCGGGCCGCGCAGGGATTCACGCCCGTTGACACGGCGACGTTCGTGCTCTCGCTCAAGCAGGCGCTGCTGGGCCGGCTGCAGCAGCGGAGTGGCGACGCAACCCGGTTCGCCGCCGAGCTCTGGTCGATGACGACGCTGATCGACGAGCTGGCGCTCTACACCACCTCCGTGGCTCTCGAGGCACGCGAGCGCATCATCGCCCGCCAGCAGGAGGAGATGCTCGAGCTCTCGACGCCCGTGGTGAAGCTGTGGGACGGCATCCTCGCCCTCCCGATGATCGGCACCCTCGACAGCGCGCGGACGCAGGTCGTCATGGAGTCGCTCCTCCAGCGCATCGTGCAGACCGGCGCGGAGGTGGCCATCATCGACATCACCGGCGTGCCGACGGTGGACACCCTCGTCGCCCAGCACCTCATCAAGACCGTCACCGCCGCGCGGTTGATGGGCGCCGAATGCATCATCAGCGGGATCCGACCCCAGATTGCGGCCACGATCGTCCATCTTGGCGTCGACCTGACCAACGTGGATACGAAGGCCACCCTGGCCGACGCCTTCCGCCTGGCGCTTCGCCGCACCGGGCACGCCCTCGGACGCGCCACCGGATCCGAGCGGGCCTGAACCCATGGAGCGCATTCCGATCCTCAAGATGGGCCGGTTCCTCCTGGTCACGATCCAGGTGGACATGCATGACCGGCTCGCGCTCGCGCTGCAGGACGACCTGACCGCGCGCATCACCGAGACGGGCGCCCGCGGCGTGCTGATCGACATCTCCGCGCTCGAGATGGTCGATTCGTTCATCGGCCGGATGATCGCGAACATCGCCGCCATGGCCCGCATCCTGGACGCACAGACCGTGGTGACGGGGATGCAGCCGGCGGTGGCGATCACGCTGGTGGAGCTGGGGCTCGACCTGCCCGGTGTCCGCACCGCGCTGACCGTGGAGCGGGGCATGCTTCTCCTGCGCGCGGTCCTCCACGCCGCCGGGGAGCTGGACCAACCGTCCGCCGCGGACGAGGGCTTGGATGCCGGTCCAGCGGACTGATGCGCTGGCGGTCCGAAGCGCGAGTGATGTCGTCGCCGTCCGCCAGCTGGTGCGCACACGGGCCCAGGAGGCCGGATTCAACCTCGTGGACCAGACGCGGATCGTGACGGCCGCGAGCGAGCTCGCGCGCAATACACTCGACTATGGCGGTGGCGGGCGGGCCACCATCGAGCTGCTCACGGAGCCCGGGCGCACCGGGCTCCGCATGCTGTTCGAGGACGAGGGGCCGGGCATTCCGGATATCGAGCTCGCGCTTCGCGACGGCTACACCACCGGCCATGGGCTCGGCCTCGGCCTCGGGGGCGCGCGTCGCCTCATGAACGACCTCCGTATCGAGTCCAGGCCGGGGAAGGGCACGCGTGTCGACGCCGTTCGCTGGCGGTAGTCCTGACCGGGACCCCGGCAGCCCGTCCTCGCGGTCCACGGTGGTGTCGCTCGCGGACCCGAGCGGCGTGGGACAGGCACGCCGGACCGCCGCTGCGCTGGCCTCCCGCCTCGGGCTCGGGTCCGAGGAGATAGGAATGCTGGGCATCGTGGTCAATGAGCTGGGCACGAACGTGGTGCGGCACGGCGGGGGCGGGGAGGTGGTGCTGCGGGCGCTCAGCCACGGGCCGTCCCGCGGCGTCGAGGTGCTCTGCCTCGACCGGGGCCCTGGCATGCGCGATCTGGCCGGCTGCTTTCGGGACGGCTTTTCCACCGGCGGCACGATGGGGACCGGCCTCGGCGCGGCGCGGCGTGTGGCGCATGCGTTCGACATCTTCTCGGCCGCCGGCCAGGGGACGGCGGTGGTCGCGCGCGTGTGGGCCGGCGGTGTACCGGCCGCGGGCCCCGTGATCGGCGCGCTTGCCATTCCCGTGGCCGGGGAATCGCTCTGCGGCGACGGCTGGGCGGTGGTCGAGCACGACGCCGGGACCAGCGCGCTCCTCGTCGACGGGCTGGGACACGGTCCCGGCGCCGCGGAAGCGGCGGACCTTGCCATGGCCATCTTCACCGAACAGGCCGCGCTGGCGCGCGGGCCCGCGGAGTTGCTCGAGCGCCTCCACCAGGGGATTCGGTCCACCCGCGGCGCCGCGGCCGCCGTCGCGCAGATCGGTGGCGGCGGGACCGGGCTTCGGTTCGCAGGGGTCGGAAACATCACGGCACGCATCCTCTCCGACGCGGGCAGCAGAACCCTGGTGTCCCAGAACGGGATCGTGGGGCTTCACGGCGGTCGCATTCAGGAAGTGTCATACCCCTGTCCGGTGGGCGCCGAGCTGGTGCTGACATCGGATGGCCTCACCACGCACTGGAAGACCGACGGCTATCCAGGCGTCCTGCGCCGCGACCCCGCCATCGTCGCCGGGCTCCTCTATCGCGACTTCAGCCGGGGACGCGACGACGCCTCGGTTCTGGTCTGCCGGGCCGCATGAACGAAACCATTCTTCACTCTACCAGCATGCGCGATGCCCAGGACGTCGTCCGCATCCGCCAGGAGGCTCGCCAGCTCGCTGCCCTGCTGGGATACGAAGCCCAGGATCAGGTCCGCATCGGTGCGGCCGTATCCGAGATCGCGCGCAACGCGTGTGAGCACGGTGGCGGCGGCGAGCTGCATTACGCCGTGGCCCCTGACGGCACCTGCGTCATTCGCGTGACTGATCGGGGTCCCGGGATCGCCGATCTCCCGGCGGTGCTCGAAGGCCGCTGGCAATCGCCCGCGGGCCCGGGCCTCGGCATTTTCTCGGCGCGGCGGCTCATGGACCGCGTGGAGTTTGCGACGGGCGACGGCGGAACGACGGTGACCCTCGCGAAGGCGCCGCCGCCCGAATGTCCCGGGCTCTCCGCCCAGCGCCTCGAGGAGATCGGCCGCAGCATCGCCGCTGCCGCGCCACCCGATCCACTGGGCGAACTCCGGATCCGCAATCGCGAGCTGCTCCTCGCACTGGAGGATCTCCGGTCGAAGCAGCTCGAGATCGAGCGCCTCAACGGTGAGCTGGCAGAGACCAATCGCGGCGTTCTGGCACTGTACGCCGAGCTCGACGACCGGGCCCTGCAGCTCGGGCGGGCCTCGGAGCTCAAGTCGAACTTTCTCTCGGGGATAAGCCACGAGCTCCGGACGCCGCTCAACGCGATCCGGAACCTCACGCGCCTGCTGCTGGACCGCATGGACGGGGATCTCACCGCGAGCCAGGAGCATCAGGTCCGGCTGATCCAGAGCGCCGCGGTCACCCTGAGTGACATGGTGAACGACCTGCTCGATCTCGCGCGGATCGAGGCCGGGAAGACCGTGCTCCGGGTGACCGAGTTCACTGTGGCCGAGCTGCTCGGCGCGCTCCGCGGCATGGCGCGGCCGTTGATCACCGGCGACGCGGTGACGCTGACGGTGGATCAGCCCGACTGGCCGTGGCGCATGTGCAGCGACGAGGGCAAGCTGTCGCAGGTGCTCCGGAATCTCGTGAGCAACGCGATCCGGTTCACGCCGCACGGCGAGATCCGCGTGACGGCGGCGTACGACGAGGCGCCGGACATGGTGACCCTGGCCGTGGCGGATACGGGGATCGGCATCGCCCCCGACGACCTCGAGCGCATCTTCGAGGAGTACGCCCAGGTGGACAGCCCGCTCCAGCGGCGCAGCGCTGGCACGGGCCTCGGTCTGCCGCTCTCGCGGAAGCTGGCTGCGCTGCTGGGGGGGTCGCTGTCCGCGGTGAGCGAGCCGGGCATCGGCTCGACCTTCATCCTCAGGATCCCGCGGCAGTGTCCGGAAGAGGAATCTCCCGCCAAACCGGCCGCGACCGGCCCCACGAGCGACGATGGCTGATCTGCATCCCACTCACGGCGCCCGCATCCTCGTGGTCGACGATACCGATGCGAACCGCTACGCCGTCTCCCGCCACCTGCAGGCGAACGACTTCCGGGTCACGGAGGCCGCCACCGGCCAGGACGCGCTGGCCGGTGCCGTCGCCGACGAGCCGGACCTGATCATTCTCGACGTGCGGCTGCCGGACATCAGCGGCTTCGAGGTGACGCGGCGGCTCCGGCAGGATCCGCGCACGGCGGACATCCCCATTCTGCACATCTCCGCCAGCTTCACCGGCGCCGATAGCAAGGTACGCGGCCTCGACAACGGCGCCGACGGCTACCTCACGCATCCGATCGATCCGCCGGTGATGGTGGCGAGTGTCCGCGCGCTCCTCCGGGCCCGCGGCGCGGAGCGTCAGGCCAACGCCCTCGCGCGCGACTGGAGCGCCGCCTTCGACGCGATCGGGGAGGGCGTCTGCATCGCCGACGCCGCGGGGCGGATCACGCGGCACAACCGCGCCTTCCTCAAGCTGCTCGGCCTCGACGCGGGGGCCGCCGATACGGCATGCGTCGCCGACCTCATCCCCGGTGCCGAGCTCTCCGCCGAGCCGCCGGTGCTCCGCCTTCCCGGTGGGGGGGACACGGCCCGACTCGAGCTCAATGACCGGTGGCTTCGCTTCAGCGTCGTTCCGATGGCGGCGGAGCGGCACGGCGGAGGCGACGTGGTCTGCGTCGTGACCGACCTCACCCGGGAGCGCCTCGCCGACGAGCGCGCCCGCCGGGCGCTCCAGCTCGAGTCCACCGGCCGGCTCGCCGGTGGCGTGGCGCACGAAGTGAACAACATGATGACCGTGATCCTCGCGAACGCGGAATTCGCGCTCCAGCGCGCCGAGGCGGACCCGGAGGCCCGCGCCGAGATCGAGGGAATTCACCACGCGGCGGCGCGTTCGGCGGAGGTGGCGCGGCAACTCCTCACCTTCAGCCGGCGGCAGGTGATGCAGCCGCGCCCGACGGAGGTGAAGGCGGTGCTTCGGTCGCTCGCCGGGACCCTCGGCCGCCTGCTCGGCGCGGGACGCGAGCTGCGGGTCGACGCCGCGGCCGCCGGCGACTGGGTGATGGTGGACCCGGTGGGCCTCGAGCAGGTGCTCGTGAACCTCGCCCTCAACGCCCGCGACGCGATGCCGAACGGCGGCACGCTGACCATCCGGACTTCGGTCGTGGAGCTCAATGAGGCCACGGCCCGGCGCTATCCGGAGATCGCCATCCGGCGCGGTCCGTACGTGCAGATCGATGTGCAGGACACGGGTGTCGGCATGGATACGCGCACGCTCGAGCGGGTCTTCGAGCCGTTCTTCACCACGAAGGGCGTCGGAGAAGGCACAGGGCTCGGGCTTTCCACCGTGTTCGGGATGGTAAAGCAGTCCGACGGTTACATCTGGGCGGCGAGCGAGCCGGGACGCGGAGCGACGTTCACCATCCAGCTGCCGCGGCTCCCGGAGGCGCCGACGCCGCCCCGTATCGAGCGCCGTCCGGCGGCGGCGGGTGCGCTGGGGACGATACTGCTGGTCGAGGACGAGCCGATGGTCGCCTCGCTGCTGCAGCGCGGCCTCATGCAGGCGGGCTACCGCGTCGAGGCTGCCGGCGACGGGCACCAGGCGCTCGGGGTGATGGAGCGCCTGCACGGCGGCGTCACCGCGGTGGTCTCGGACGTGATCATGCCGCGCATGGGCGGGAGCGAGCTCGCGATCCAGATCCGCGAGCGCTGGCCCGGCGTGCCGATGCTCTTCATGAGCGGATACACGAACGACGAGATCATTCGGCAGGGTCTCCTTCCGGCGGATGAGGCGTTCATCCAGAAGCCGTTCGCTCCGTCCGACCTGCTCGCCGCGATCCAGCGGCTTCCTCAGCGCCCGTGACGGCCCTCACGCCGTGACGCGCGGCCCGCCGCTAGCCTGGAGCACCAACTTCAGGGAGCGGACGGTGCCGGACGTGAACAACGACGCGCAGCCCGAGCGGTGGGCCCTCCTCGCGGAGCTCGAGGATTGGCTCGAGGTGCCGATGCAGGTGCTCGGCTTCATCTGGCTCGGGCTCCTCGTGCTCGACCTCACGAAGGGGCTCAACGGCCTCCTCGCGACGCTCTCGACCCTCATCTGGGTCATCTTCATCGCCGACTTCGCCATCCGCCTGACCATCGCGCCCGACAAGCGCCAGTTCCTCAGGCGGAACTGGCTCGGTGCGCTCTCCCTGCTCGTGCCGGCGCTGCGGGTCCTGCGCGTGCTTCGGGTCGCACGTCTGGCGCGGATCGCCGCGGGGGCGCGCGGCTTCCGGCTCGTCCGGGTGATCGGGTCACTCAACCGGGGGATGAACGCGCTCCGGCGGAGCATGGGGCGGCGCGGGCTGGCGTACGTCCTCATCCTCACCGTGCTCGTGATCTTCGGCGGTGCGGCCGGCATGTACGCCTTCGAGTCCGGCGTCGCCGGCGGCGGAATCCACGACTACGGCGCGGCGCTCTGGTGGACGGCGATGATCATGACCACGATGGGATCCGAGTACTGGCCGCGCACAGTCGAGGGGCGGGCGCTCTGTCTCCTCCTGTCCATCTACGCGTTCACCATCCTCGGGTACGTGACGGCCTCGCTCGCATCATTCTTCGTGGACCGCGACGCGGACAGCCCCGATGCCGACGTGGCCGGCCAGAAGAGCATCGAGGCGTTGCGTCAGGAGATCGCGGCGCTCCGGGATCAGCTCAGGCCGCTGACGGATGGGGCGGGGCGGGGAACGGCGGGAGCCTGAGCGTCGGCGGCGGAGTCGCCCGCCGCACGCGGGGGGCCGGAAGGTGGTATATTGCCTGCAGGTGCAGACGCCCCCCTGCACCTGCAGTTCGCCTTCCGCGGTCCCGCTACATTGCCACTTCCGGCTGTCCCCCGCCGGATCCAAGGTCCAACGTGTCTTCCCGGAGTTCTGCGGCGCTCCCCAACGGGGCGCGCATCATCGTGCTCGACTCGAATCCGATCCTCGTCTCGGTCTCCGGGGTGCTCCGGATGGAAGGCTACCGGGTATTCCAGGCCTACGATGGCCAGGCCGCGGTCGAGCTCTGTGCCCAGCTGCCCGACATCACGCTCCTGATTCTGAACACGCACGTTGACGGACTGAACAGCGTCGCGCTGATCGCCGGTGTTCGCGCACGGCATCCCGCGTTGTCGATCCTGCATATCGACACCCACCGCCACGCGGGGCTTCCCTCGGACATCCCCACCCTGACCGAGCCGTTCACGGCGGCGGAGCTCATCGACTGCGTGCGCACCCTGACGAGCTCGCAGCCGGATGCGCCCCTGAGGCCCGCGGCCGCCAGCCTCAGCGGGGCGGCATGACAAAGCCCCGCACGTGCGTGCGGGGCTTCAGTTCAGCTCGATGGGCGATGAGGGGATCGAACCCCCGACCTCGCGCATGTGAGGCGCGCGCTCTAACCAGCTGAGCTAATCGCCCGATTGCCGGGAGCGGGATTTTAAGCGAGGCATCGTCGCGGGACAAGGCCGCGCTACCGCAGTGCTCCCGATCGTTCCGCGCCGAGCGTGACGAGCACGCGTCCCTCGAAGCGGTCGTCGCGCACTCCCGCCTGGTTCTCCGCATTCATCACGTGGTGATACCCCCCGCTCGCGGAGATCCGGAGCGGCCCCTCGCGGCCGCTGAGGCCGAGCGCGACCCGCCAGGTCCGCTCCACGGTTCCGATGAAGAGCGCGGGCGTCGCGAGGCGGGCGGCGCGGGTTCCGGGATAGGGATCATCGATCCGCCCCTCCCCCTGGCGCAGCAGCGTCAGCTCCGGGCTCAGGAGCCACCGCCCGCGAACCGGCAGCGTGAGCATCGCCGTCACTTGGTCGTAGTCGTCGGCGTTCCGGCCCAGTCCCACGCCCGCGTCGGTCAGGTTCTCCTGCGGATTGAACGTGCGGAAGGCGAGACTCGAGGCCTGCGTGTAGTGCGCGCGCCACCCCGCGCGCGGGCCCAGCGCCCCGGTGAGCCCGGCGGTGAACGCGTACCGGCTCGGATGGCCTTCGGCGCTCGACCGGTTCGCGATGTCGTCCAGCGCAACCTGCAGCTCGACCGCGAGTGCCTGTGCTGCGCGCCACCGCGCATCGAGTCCCACCAGCATGTTTCCCCGATCGGCAAACCCGTAGAGGTTCGCGAGAACACCAAGGGTGAGCGGGTTCCGGTAGCGCGCATCGAAGTCGCGCTCGTGGCCCGCGATCACCGTCGTCTCCCAGAGCCCGAACTGAAGGCGTCGGGTGGCGCGCACGTCCAGGCGGTGCGCGAAGAAGTAGCGGTGCACCAGCGCGCCGGTGCTATCCTCCTGGTCCTCCAGCTGGCTCGCGATCGCCTGAAGGCCGAGATCGCGGGTGCGAAGCGCGAAGCTGAATTCAGGTCGCGGGTAGCCTTCGTCGCTCACGCCGATGCCCGGAATCCCCCATGGTCCCCAGTTGCGCGCCGTCTGGCCGTAGAAGACGCTGGCCGGGCCGAGCACGAGGTCGAGGTAGGCGTCGGGGTACCGCCAGCCGCAGCAGAGGATGTTGGGCACGCCGCGCTGGATGCCGGTCCAGTCCGGATCGCGCTGGATGCGTGGCTGATCGAGGAGCCGGCTCACGGCCACGACTGGTCCCGCCGCCGCCTCGAGCCGGATCTCCCCGTACGCCGTCACGTCGCCCGCGCCCGCGGGACGCAGCGGATCCCGGCGGGCGTGCGTGTAGGCCTCGCCGCCTGCCTGAACACCGGCGCGCCACCATTGCCGTTCCGCCGGATCGGCGAAGTAGCCGAGCAGGTGCGCGATCGCGGGGTTGCCCGGATGGGCGGAGTCGGCCGTGGCGAGCACGCGGACGGCGTCACTGCGCCGGAAGGGCCGCACGAACGGCGACGGATCGTCCACGTCCCCGCGCGCCACCAGATGCTCGAAGAGGGGCAGCTCCGGATCGTCGAGCGAGACGAACGGCGAGGGGGGGCGGGTGGCATCGCGCTCCTGGGCCGTCACGCGCGCGGGCGCCGCCGCGATGAGCATCAGCGCGGCCGCCGCCGCGGGCCGGGCGCAGCGCATCAGTCCCCCACGCCGAGCGCGCCGCGGCGGGAGATGCCGATCGTGAGCTGGAGCCGGCCCTCGAAGCGGTTGAGCGACTGCCCCGCCTCGTGCCCCGCGTTCACCACGTGATGGAAGCCGGCGTTCGCCGTCAGATCCACGGGCCCCTGCCGGCCCGTGATGCCGATCGCCGCGCGCCAGGTGCGCTCGACCGTGCCGATGAACAGCGTGGGCGTCGACTGAAGCTCCGCCGAGCCGAACACCGGGTACGGCGCGTCGATCGCGCCCTCACCCTGGCGGAGGAGCGTGAGCTCCGGCGTGAGCAGCCAGTGGACGCCCGCGGGGAGGCTCACGGTCAGCGTGAGCTGGTCGTTGTCGCTGTAGTTCCGGCCGAGTCCCACGCCCCCATCGGTGAAATTCTCGGTCGGGTTGAACGTGCGGAGCGCGAGGCTCGACACCTGCGAGTAGAACGCGCGCCAGGCGGCGCGGCTTCCCGCCGGTCCGGAGGCCGCGAGCGTGAACGCGTAGCGATCGCGGTTCTCGTAGCGCCGCTGATAGTAGTAGTCGTCGAGCGCGAGCTGCGCCTCCAGCAGCGTGCGCCCGATGGCGCGCCAGTGCAGGTCGACGCCGAGCATCTCGTTGTTGCCTTCGGCGCCGAGACCGATCGTGTTCGTGAGGTAGCCGAGGGAGACCGGATTCCGGTAGCGGTTCTCGAAGTTCCGGCCGACGCCCGCCACGACGATGCTCTCCCAGAGTCCGGCCTCGAAGCGGTGCGTGAGGCGGACGCCCAGACGGTGCACGAAGTAGTACCGGTGCGCGATGGCGCCGGTGGTGTCGGGCGCGTCGTGCAGGTCGGTGGCGAGGGCGGTGAGCCGCACGGTGCGCGATCCGAGGTCGAGCGCGAGGCCTTCGCGCTCGTAGCCGATGTTGCTGAGCGGAATGCCCGGCAGGCCGACCGGCCCCCAGTTCCGATCGAGCTGGCCGTAGCTGATCCGCGCGAACCGCGTCTGCACGCTCGCGTATCCCTCGACGAGCCGTGCCGTCACGTCGAGCCCCTGCCGCCCGGTCCAGTCGGCGTCGCGCGAGAGGCGGGGCTCGATCGCCGGCCGCGAGACCAGCACGATCGGGCCGAAGCCGGCCGCGAGCGTCGCCTCGCCGTAGGGACTCGCGCCGCGCTTTCCCGCCGGATGCAGCGGATCGCGCCGCGCGTGGCTGTACGCCTGCGCGCCGGCCCGCACGCCCACGTCGTACCAGCTCAGGGTGTCCGGTGCCGCCCACGCGCGCCGGAGCTCATGCACCAGCCGCCCGCTTGGCGTCGCCGGCGCGGTGTCGGCGGCGGCGAGGGCGCGCACGGCATCGGCTCGAAGAAACGGGCGGACGAACGGCGAGGGATCGGCGACGTCGCCGCGGGTGACGAGGTGCTCGAAGATCGGGAGACGGGGGTCGTCCAGCGGAACGTACGGGGTCGCCTGCGCGAGCAGCCGCGGCGCCGCGCCGGCCAGGAGCGCTCCGGTCACCAGCGCCGAGATGCGGAAGGGCATGGGCGGGAAAGGTAACGGTCGCCGCCGGGGCCGAGAAGCTGAAGGTGAGAACTGTGCGGGCCGGCCTTATCTTCCGGGGCGATGAACGACTTCCGCATCGAGCTCACGCGCGGCGAGCTGACCGAGTCGACCTTCCGGGTGTCGGCCGCCGTGGTCGATGCCGATGGCGGGATCGTCGCGAGCGCAGGGGAACCGGAGCTCGTGACGTTCTGGCGCTCCGCCGCGAAGCCGTTCCAGGCGATGCCGCTGGTCGCCGACGGCGGCGCCGACCGCTTCGGACTCGGCGACGAGGAGCTGGCGCTGGCCTGCGCCTCCCACTCGAGCGAGCCGGCGCACCGCGAGGTCGCCCGCCGATTCCTCGAGCGGCTGGGCGTGGCGGAGTCCGATCTCGCCTGCGGACCGCACGTGCCGCTCGGCGCCGCGGTCGCCGCACAGGTGGCCCGCGAAGACACGACGCTCACGCCACTCTGGAGCAACTGCTCCGGCAAGCACGCCGGCATGCTCGGGCTCGCACGGACGCACGGGTGGCCGCTCGCCGGCTACGAGCGCGCGGGCCATCCGGTGCAGGAGCGGATCCTCGACGCAGTCGCCGCCTGGACCGGCGTCGCGCGGCAGGCCATCGCCACGGGGGTCGACGGCTGCACTACCGTCTGCTTCGCCTTGCCGCTTTCGGCGATGGCGCTCGCGTGGGCCCGGTTCGGCGTGAGCACGGACCCGGCGGCGCGGCGCCTCCGGGACGCGATGGCGGCGCATCCGTTCCTCATCGCCGGCACGGGACGCCTTTGCACCGTCCTCATGGAATCGGCACCGGCCGGCGCGATCGCCAAGATCGGCGCGGAGGGGGTCTACAGCGCGGCGCTGCCGGCGCTCGGCCTCGGCCTCACGCTCAAGGTGGAGAGCGGGGAGACGCGGGCGGCGAACGCGGCGCTCGTGGGTATGCTGACGCGGCTCCTCGAGCGCTTCGATCGCCCGGCGCTCGACCGCCTGGCGACGGTCGCCTCGTTCGATCCCGCACCCGTTCGCAACACGCGCGGCGAGGTGACGGGCGTGCTCCGGTCCGCCGGCGCGCTGCAGTTTCGGTAGCCGCGGCGGTGAAACGATGCGGCGGAACGACTTCTCCGAGGTAACGTGATGGCACGACAGGACAGTCTCGATCCGCAGACACGCGATCTCGTCCGCTTCGCCGCGGCGATCGCCCAGGGATACGAGCCGGAGCTGCGGGAGCGCGTGTCGCCGCTCCGGAGCTCGCAGGTGCCGGTCGAGTGGGTCGAGGAGCTGCTCCTCCAGTCGATCCTCATGGTGGGATATCCGCGTGCCCTGATCGCCTTCGGCGCCTGGCGGAAGTTTTCCGGGGTCCCCGCGCCCCGGGAGGACGAGGATACGAACTACGAGCGCTGGCCGGAATGGTCCCGGCGCGGCGAGGAGACCTGCCGGCTGGTCTATGGCGACAACTACCGCAAGCTCCGCGACAACACCCGCGAGCTCCACCCAGCCATCGACGGATGGATGATCACCGAGGGGTACGGCCGCACGCTCGCGCGCCCCGGGCTGGACCTCATGCGCCGCGAGCTCTGCACCGTGGCGCAGACCGCCGTCCTCGAGGCGCCGCGCCAGCTGCATTCGCATCTCCGCGGCTCGCTGCATGCCGGCGCGAGCTTCGGCCAGATCGAAGGCGTGCTCTCGGTGGTCAACCCGCTCCTGTCGTTCGACCAGTGGAAGAAGGTCAAGGAGCTCTGGCGCAGCGTGCGGGAGGGCTGGGGACCGAACGGCTGATGTTCATCGATCGCGCGGTGGTGCGCGTGGTGGCAGGCACCGGCGGGTCCGGAGCCTGCTCCTTCGCGCGCTTCAAGCACAAGCCCAAGGGCGGTCCCGACGGCGGCGACGGCGGTCGGGGCGGAAGCATCTTCGTGCGGGCCGATGACAACCTCACCACCCTCCTCGACTACCGCTATCGTACCGTCTGGAAGGCGGAGCGCGCCGAGCATGGCAAGGGCAAGAACATGACCGGCCGCTCGAGCGACGACGTCTACCTGCCCGTGCCGCCCGGCACCACCATCTACGATGCCGCGACCGGCGAGCCCGTCGGCGAGGTGCTGAAGCCGGGCGACACCATCCGCGTCGCGCGCGGCGGCCGGGGCGGCCGGGGCAACCTGCGGTTCACGTCTCCCACGCATCAGGCGCCGCGCGAATGGGAGCCGGGTGAGGAAGGGGAGGACCGGCAGATCGAGCTGGTGCTGCGGCTCCTGGCCGACGTCGGCCTCGTGGGCGAACCCAACGCCGGCAAGAGCACGCTCCTCAGCGTCATCTCCGCCGCCAGGCCACGGATCGCCGACTATCCCTTCACCACGCTCGAGCCGAACCTGGGTGTCGTCGGGCTGAGCGGCCACCGCTCGTTCGTCGTCGCCGACATTCCCGGGATCATCGCGGGCGCCCACGAGGGAAAGGGACTGGGACTCCGGTTCCTGCAGCACGTCGAGCGCACGCGCGTGCTGGCGTTCCTCGTTCCGCTGGACGCCCCGGATCCGCAGACGGTCTACGACTCGCTCCGCGCGGAGGTCGGCGCCTACAGCGGGGCGCTTCACGCGCGCGCACACGTCGTGATCCTCACCAAGCGTGACCTGCTGGAGGCCGACGCGCCGCTGCCGTCGCTCACCGCGCCGGATTCGAGCGGCGTCATCGCGATCTCGAGCGCCACCGGCCGGGGAATCGATGAGCTGAAGGAATACCTGTGGGAGTTCGTCGAGACCGCGCGCGGACCGCACCAGGCGGCGGCCGCGTGGGAGCTCGACGCGGAGCCGGCGGCCGACGCCGAGGGCGACGGTGGATGATCTCGACGGGTTCACGGCGCTGGCGCTGGCCCCCGGGATCGGGCCCGCGCGGCTCCGAACCCTCCTCGATGCCTGCGGCACTCCGGACGGCGCCTTCTCGGCGCCGTTCGCGTTTTTGTGCTCCCTGCCCGGTTTTTCCCGTGCCACCGCCAGCGCGGTGCGTGCCGCGTCCCGGGCCGACGCCGCGCGGCTCCTTGAGCGGACGGCGGCGCTGGGGGGCTCGGTGCTCACCACCTTCGACGCGCGGTTCCCGGCGGCGCTCCGGGAGATTCCCGCGGCGCCGATGCTCCTCTTCACCGCGGGCGACCTGTCCCTCCTCGAACGGCCAGCGGTCGCCATCGTCGGGAGCCGCGATCATTCGGCGTACGGTGCCACCGTCTGCCGTCTCGTCGCGGCGCGGGCGGCGGATGCGGGGCTCGTGGTCGTGAGCGGGATGGCGCGCGGCCTCGACGCCGCCGCCCACGCAGCCGCGCTCGACGCCGGCGGTGCGTCTGCCGGCGTGCTGGGCAACGGGCTCGGCGTCGTCTATCCGTCGGCCAATCGCGCGCTCTACGATCGCATGAAGGCCGGCGGGCTTCTCCTCACCGAGTTCGGGCCGGGCGAGCGCCCGAACGCCGGCAGCTTTCCCCGGCGGAACCGGCTCATCAGCGGGCTCGCGCGCGTCACCGTCGTGATCGAGGCGGCGGCGGGCTCGGGCACGCTCATCACCGTCGACTCGGCCTTGCAGCAGGGCCGGGAGGTCATGGCGGTGCCGGGTGCCATCACGAGCCGCGTCTCGGTCGGGACCAACCGGCTCCTCCGCGAGGGCGCCACGCCGCTGCTCGAGCCCGACGACCTTCTCGCGTTCTACCCCGAGATCTCGGCGCCGCCGGCCCGGGCCCGCCCCGCCGCCGTGCCGGACCCGTCGACCGAGCCGCTCCCCGCCGATCTCAGCGACGACGAGCGCTCGGTCGCCTCCCTCATCGGCGGCGACGCGCTGCAGCTCGACGACCTCGCGCTGCGGAGCGACCGGCCGGTGTCGGCGCTGCTCGCCGTGCTGTCGTCGCTCGAGGTGCGCGGCGTCGTGCGGCAGGAGCCGGGTCAGGTCTTCCGGCGCTGATGCATATTTGAGCGGTGCACATCTACATCCACGTTCCCTTCTGCGCGCGCCGCTGCAGCTATTGCGACTTCGCCATCGCGGTGCGCCGCGAGGTTCCGTCGGCGTCTTTCGCGGCGGCGCTCCTCGCGGAGTGGCGCGGGTGGCAGGCGCATCCGGCATGGGAAGACTCGCCCACGGTCGAGACGATCTACCTGGGCGGCGGGACGCCGTCGCGGCTCGACCCCGCCGCCGTTGCGGCGATCCTCGCCGGCATCGCGGCGGAGCGCGCCGTCTCGCCCGCGGCCGAAACGACTCTCGAAGCGAATCCCGATGACGTCACGCCGGCGGCGGCCGCCGCCTGGGTTGCCGCCGGCGTCAATCGCGTCTCGCTCGGCGTGCAGTCATTCGACCCGACGGTGCTCGAGTGGATGCACCGCACCCACACCGCCGCGCAGGTATCGCCCGCGGTGGCGGCGCTCCGCTCGGCGGGGATCGACGACATCTCGCTCGATCTCATCTTCGCCCTGCCGCGCTCCCTCCGCCGCGAGTGGAGCGCCGACCTCGAGCGCGCGCTCGCCCTCGCTCCGGAGCATCTGTCGCTCTACGGTCTCACGATCGAGCCTCGGACCCCGCTGGCCCGCTGGACCGATCGCGCCGAGGTGCGGCCCGCCGACGACGAGGCCTACGCCGGCGAGTTCCTGCTCGCGCATGAGCGGATGACCGCAGCGGGCCTCGAGCACTACGAGGTCTCGAACGCGGCGCGGCCCGGCCGCCGCGCGCGTCACAACAGCGCCTACTGGCGTCGTGCCCCCTTCATCGGCCTCGGCCCGGCGGCGCACAGCGGCTTCGGCGCCGGACGGCAGTGGAACCTCCGCGACTGGCCGGCCTGGCAGCGCGCCGTCGAGTCGGGGATTTCGACCGTCGCCGGCCGGGAAGACCTCGATGCCGGGCAGCTGCGGCTCGAGCGGCGCTATCTCGGCCTTCGCACGATTGACGGACTCGAGCCGGACGACCTACCCGTCGGCATTCGCGACGCGTGGGAGGCCGCCGGCTGGGCCCGGACCTCCGACCGGACGCGACTCACGCCGGAGGGCTGGCTCCGGCTCGACGCACTGGCGGCCGCTTTGCCCTAAGGCGTTGCCGAGCTTAAATTTGCTTCATGTCCGTGACAGATCGGCTTACCGATCGCCAGCTTCGAGTTCTCGAGGCGGTGGTGCAGACGTACGTGGAGACGGCCGAGCCCGCGGGGAGCCAGACCATCGCGCGCCGGTTCGGGCTCGGCGTGTCGTCCGCCACCATCCGGAGCATCATGAGCGAGCTCGAGGAGCGCGGCTATCTCTTCCATCCGCACACCTCCGCCGGCCGGGTGCCGACCGACCGCGCCTACCGGGTCTACGTGGATCACATGATGCACCGCTCGCCGCCGAGCGCCGAGGAGCGCACGGCACTCAAGGCCGGACTCGAGGCCTCGCGGACGGTGGTCGACGAGGTGCTCCATCGCGCGGCGCAGGTGCTGGGCGTGCTGACGCAGGAGCTCGGCGTGGCCGTTGGCCCGGCACTCGAAACGGTGGTGCTCGACCGCCTCGAGCTGGTGCGCGTGAGCTCCGATCGGCTGCTTCTCGTCTTCAACCTCCGAAGCGGCGTGGTGCGCACCATCTTCGTGCAGGTGCCGGCGACGGTGGCGCCCGATGCGGTGCAGCGGATCGCCCAGCTGCTGAACGAGCGGCTCGCGGGTCATACGCTCCGCGAGATCCGGGCGACCCTTCCCGAGCGCCTTCGCGATGCCGATCCGTCCCCCGGTGTGCGCGAGCTGCTCAACATCTTCATCGCCGAAGGCGACGGCATCTTCGAGCTGCCCGAGGAGCCCGCGGCCGTGGTCCTGAGCAGCGCGCAGATGCTCGCCGACCAGCCCGAGTTCGCCTCGAACACGCGGATGCGGAATCTTCTGCAGCTCACCGAGCGGCGGGACCTCCTCCGCCAGGCGCTCGAATCGCGCCGGCGCTCCGGGCTTTCGATCACGATCGGCGGCGAGAACACCGATCCCCGCCTCGCCGACCTCACCCTGGTCACGTCCTCCTACCGCATCGGCGAGCTCGCCGGCGTGATCGGCGTGATCGGACCGACCCGCATGCCCTACGACAAGATCATCGGCCTGGTGGAGCATACGAGCCAGCTGGTGGAAGGATTGCTCGAGTGAGCGACTACTACGCCCTCCTCGGCGTGCCGCGCGACGCCACGGAGACCGACATCAAGAAGGCGTACCGCCGGCTGGCGATGCAGTACCATCCGGACCGGAATCCCGAGGACGGCGCCGAGGCGAAGTTCAAGGAGATCACCGAGGCCTACGAGGTCCTCTGCCATGCCGAGAAGCGGGCGATGTACGACCGCTACGGCAAGGCCGGCGTCGGCTCGGCCGCGGGCGGGTTCCATCATGTGGACCTGAGCGAGGCGCTCAACATCTTCATGCGCGACTTCGGCGGGTTCGAGTCGATCTTCGGCGCCGCCCGTGCGCAGACCGACAGCCGCCGCGGGCAGGACATCCGCGTGAACGTGCGGCTCACCCTGGCGGAAGTCGCGACCGGGGTGAAGCGCACGGTCAAGCTCAAGAGCTTTGACCGGTGCGAGGCCTGTGAGGGCTCCGGCGCAAAGGCCGGCACGCGGCCCAGCCAGTGCTCGACCTGCGGCGGCAGCGGCGAGGTGCGACGGGCCGCGCGCAGCGTGTTCGGGCAGTTCGTCTCCGTCTCGCCGTGTCCCACGTGCGCCGGCGAGGGCACGGTGGTGCGCGAGAGCTGCGAGGTGTGCCGCGGGGAAGGCCGCGTGCGGGCCGATCGCACCGTCGTCGTGGACATTCCCGCGGGCGTGTCGGCCAACAACTACCTGACCCTCCGGGGCCAGGGTGCGGCCGGCCGGCGCAACGGGCCCAACGGCGACCTGCTCGTCATGCTCGACATCAAGGACGATGAGCGCTTCGAGCGGCAGGGCGACGACCTCGTCTACGACATGGCGCTCTCCTTCTCGCAGGCGGCGCTCGGCGGCGAGTTCGTCGTCCCCACGCCCTACGGTGACGAGACGCTGAAGGTCCCCGCCGGAACGCAGACGGGCAGCACGCTCACGCTGCAGGGGAAGGGGCTCAAGCACTTGAACCAGTCGGGCACCGGCGATCTCCATGTGCGACTCCACGTCTGGACGCCAGAGCGGCTCACCGAGGAGCAGGTGGCCCTCTTCCGGCAGCTCGCGCTGATCGAGGGCGAGCCGCCGAAGCGCGGCTCCGGCTTCTGGTCGCGCCTCAAGGAAGCGCTCGGCGCATGAGCTGGTGGGCGATCGATGTGCGTCCCCCCGCGGCCGAGCGGGACGCCGTCGGCGCCTGGCTGGTGGCGCGTACGGGGCAGGCCATCGAGGAGCGCGACGACGGCACCCTCGTCACTTTCGCGGCCGACGAAGCCGGCGCCGACAGGCTGCTGCGCGAGCTGCACGAGCGAAACGGCGGTGTCACCGTGAGCCGCCGGCCGCTGGACCCGGTCGACTGGACCACGCGCTGGCGCGAGGGCATCGCTGCGCGCCGATTCGGGCGGCTCACGGTGACGCCCTCCTGGCTCGCTCCGCCGGCGGATGGGGTCACGGTCGTCCTGGACCCCGAGAGTGCTTTCGGAAGCGGGGAACACGGCTCCACGCGCGCGGCGCTCTCCCTGCTCGAGCGCCATCTTCGTCCGGGCGACCGGGTCACCGACCTCGGAAGCGGCAGCGGGATCCTGTCGATCGCCGCGGTAAAGCTCGGCGCCGCGCACGCGGTCGGCGTCGAGCTCGACCCCGAGTCGAACGTGGTCGCTGCGCGGAACGCGGAGCTCAACGTCGTGGCCGGCGCGGTACGTTTTCTCGAGGGGGACGCCGCCGAGCTCGCCCCGCTCGCCGGCCCCGCCGATCTCGTGCTCTCCAACATTCTCCGGACCGTGAACGTGCGCCTGATTCCCGCGATCGCGGCCGGCACGCGGCCCGGCGGGCTCGTCGTCTTCTCGGGCATGGAGGAGGTCGAGGCACCCCTCTTCCGGCCGGTGCTCCTCGACGCCGGCTTCGCGGTCGAAGACGAGGTGACCGATGCCGGGTGGTGGGGAGTCGCGGCCCGGCGGCAATGATCGTCCTGGCCCCGGAGGGCGGCGCCGCCCCCGACGCACTCCTCGAGCTGCCCGCGGAGGAAGCGCATCACCTCCGCGTGCGCCGCGCCGAGCCGGGCGAGCACCTGGAGCTTCGGGATGGCGCCGGTCTCGTCGGCGAGGCGATCCTGCTGGAGAGCACGGCACGGCATGCCCTGGTTCGCGTCGTCACCGCGCGGATCGAGCCGCCGGCGCCGGCCCTCGACCTGCTCGTCGCCGCGGGCGACCGCGACCGCTTCGGCTGGCTCGTCGAGAAGGCGGCCGAGCTCGGCGTCACCCGGATCGTGCCCGTCGAGACGGCGCGCTCGGCGAACGTCGCCACGCGTGTCGGGGCGGGGCACGTCGCGCGGCTCCGGCGCCGCGCCCTCGAGGTGATCAAGCAGAGCGGCGCCGCGTGGGCGCCGATGCTCGATCTTCCCCTCCCCCTTCCGGCCGCCGCCGAGATCGCGGCCGGCTCCCCCCGCTGGCTGGCGGACGCGGATGGGGACTGGCCCGATGGGGAAGAACCGATCCCGGCCGCGGTCATGATCGGGCCCGAGGGCGGTCTGGCGGACCGCGAGCGCGACCTGCTCCGCGCGGCGGGGTGGACGCCTCGGCGGCTGGGCGGCAACGTGCTGAGATTCGAGACGGCCGCGGTGGCCGCCGCGGCGTGGATCGCGATCACGCGAGGGAGGCAGGCGAATGAGCTCGGCCGCGGCTGACTGCATCTTCTGCCGGATCGTCGCCGGAGAGATTCCGGCGACGGTGGTCCGCCGCTCGCCCGATGCGGTGGCGTTTCGTGACCTCGATCCGCGCGCGCCGACCCACGTGCTCGTCATTCCGTCGGCTCACGTCGGGGCGGTGCGGGATGCGACGGGCCCCGAAGGGGAGGCGCTGCTCGGCCGGCTGCTCCAGTTCGCGGCGGAAGTGGCGACGGAGCTGGGCCTCGACGCCGGAGGCTACCGGCTGGTGACGAACACGGGCCCCGACGCGGGGCAGAGCGTCGCGCATCTGCACCTGCATCTCCTCGGCGGCCGGCGGATGAGCTGGCCACCCGGGTGACACGCTTGCTCCGGCCCCGCGCGGCCGATAGCTTAGCAAATCGTTGACAGCCAACCCGTTACCGGTGAGAAAAGAGGTCATTTGTCTTCCACGATGGCGGAGCAGATTCAGGCGGCGATGAACGCGGCGCGCAAGGCGCAGAACAAGGAGCGCACCCTTGTGCTGGGCACCATTCTCGCCTCGCTCAAGAACCGCCAGATCGAGCTTCGGCGACCGGTCACCGACGACGAGACCATCGAGGTACTCCGCAAGGGGATCAAGACCCGGCGCGAGTCGGTCGAGCAGTACGAGAAGGCCGGACGCGCCGATCTCGTCGCCGCCGAGACGGGTCAGATCCGTGTGCTCGAGGAATTTCTGCCGGCCGCCGCCGATCCCGCGGACATCCGCGCGGCGGTCCGCGCGGCGATCGCGGGCGGCGCCGGCGACATCGGCAAGGTGATGGCGCAGGTCCTCCCGCAGTTCAAGGGGCGCGCCGACGGAAAGGTGATCAACGGCATCGTGCGTGAGGAGCTGCAGGGCGGATGACCGTCGAGGCGGTCCCCTCACCGGACGGGGTGCCCACCGAGACGGTCGGCACCCCGTTCGCTTCACGCCCCCGGCCGGCGCAGCTTCCGTCCGGGGCGGTGGCGGATGCGCTCGAAACGATCGAGTTCCCCGCGGTCCTCGAGCTGGTCGCGGCCCACGCCGCCGGACCCCTGGGAGCGGCGCGCGTCCGGGCGCGCACGCCCGTGGCCGACGTCGAGTGGATCCGGGACGAGCTGGCGCTCGCCGGTGAGGTCGCCGCTCTCTTCCGCCGCGGCGACGAGCTGGTGGCGGAGCCGGTGCGCGACGTGGGTCCGGCGCTCGCGCGCCTTCGCATCGAGGGCAGCGTGCTGGATGGCGTGGAGCTCGCCGGCATCCGGCTGCTACTGGTCGCCGCGCGCCGCGTGCGCGACGATCTCCGCCGGGTGGCCGAGGTCGCGCCCCGCGCCGCCGCCCTGGCGGTCGAGCTGCCGGCCCGCGCCGTCGAGCGCCGGCTGGAGCAGTCGGTGGACGACGACGGCAATCTCCTCGACACTGCGAGTCCCGCCCTCGCCGCGGCGCGCCGCGACGTGCAGGTGGCGCGACAGCGACTCCTCCGGAAGCTCGACGGCATCCTCCGGGGCATCGAGTCGTCGAGCGACGCGAGCGTCACCGTCCGGAACGGCCGCTACGTCATTCCGGTCCGCCGCGATCAGCGGAGCCGGCCCGGCGGGATCATCCACGACGAGTCGGGCAGCCAGGGCACACTCTTCATCGAGCCGTCGGAGGCGGTCGAGTCGGGCAACGCGCTCCGCGAGGCGGAGGTCGCCGAGGAGCGGGAAACGCTGCGGGTGCTGCGGGAGCTGACCGATCTGCTGCGCCCCGACCGGCCGGCGCTCCGCGGCGCGCTCGAGATGTGCGTGGCGGTGGACGATGCGGTGGCCCGCGCCCGGTACATGGTCGCGGTGGCCGGTGAGGTGCCCGCTGTTGCGGCCGCGCCGGCCGCGCTCGTCGTCCGGAACGGCCGACACCCCCTGCTGCTCGCGGCATCCCATCCCGTCATCCCCTTCGACCTGGAGCTGCCCGCCGGCGAGCATACGCTGCTCGTGAGCGGGCCCAACACGGGCGGCAAGACCGTCCTCCTCAAGGCCGTCGCTCTTGCCTCCGCGCTCGCGCAGAGCGGCATCGTCGCTCCGTTGAGTGCCGGGAGCGCGCTGCCGGTCTTCACCCGTTTCTTCGCCGACATCGGCGACCGGCAGTCGATCGCCGCGAGTCTCTCCACCTTCAGTGCTCACGTGCGGATGCTGGGCCGGATCCTGGCGGAGGCGGACGACGCGACGCTCGTGCTGCTCGACGAAGTCGGAAGCGGCACCGATCCCGCCGAAGGTGCCGCGCTCGCCGCGGCGGTGCTGGTGTCGCTCACCGGCCGGCGCACCGTGACCCTCGCCACCACGCACCTGGGCTCGCTCAAGACGATCGCGGCGCGCGTCCCGGGCGTCGTCAATGCGTCGCTCCAGTTCGATGCCGCGACCCTCACGCCGACCTACCGCTTCCTCAAGGGCGTGCCGGGCCGCTCGTACGGCCTCGCGATCGCGCGGCGGCTGGGACTGCCCGCGGAAGTCATCGAAGACGCCGGGCAGCGGGTACCCGAGGCGGAACGGAACCTCGATGCGCTGCTGGCGGCGGTGGAGACACGGCAGCGCGAGCTCGCGCTGCAGTCGGACGCACTCGAGGCGCGGACCATCGATACGGATGCGCTGGCCGCGCGGCTCACCGCGCAGCACGAGGCGCAGACCGCGCGCGAGGCGGACCTTCGTCGCCGCGAAAAGGAGGCCGAGCGGCGGGCGCGCGAACAGGCCCGCGTATTCCTGCTCGACGCCCGCCAACGCGTGGAGGAAGCGCTCGGCACGGCGAAGGGGGCAGCCGACGACGCGGCCGCTCGCGAAGCGCGTCGGCTGGTGGAGGAAGGCATCCGCCGCGAGGGTGAGGCCATCGAAGCGGTGGACGCGGACGTGGAGCCCGCCGACATCGCCGTGGGCCGGATCGAGCCGGGCCAGCGTGTCCGCGTCTCGGCGGGCTCCGCGGGTGAGGTGCTGGAGGTGCGGAGCGATGGGCGGCTCGTCGTCCGCGTCGGCGCGATGCGCATGGTCGTGGATCCGAGCGCGGTGACGCCGGTGGCAGCGGCGCCGGTGCCGGAGCGGCACGCACCCGCCGAGATCCCGGCCGGCCCGGAGGCCCGGATGGAGATCGACCTCCGCGGCATGACCGGCGACGAGGCCGAGATGGCAACGCTTGCCGCGGTGGATGCCGCGGTGCTGGCGGAGTATCCCATCCTCCGGATCATCCACGGCATGGGGACGGGCGTGGTGCGCGAGCGCGTCCGCCGCGTCCTCGGCTCCGACCGGCGGGTGCGGGGCTTCGACTTCGCGCCGCGCAGCCAGGGCGGCACCGGCGTCACGATCGCCGAGCTCGCCGGATGAGCATGATCCCCGAGGACGTCATCGAGCAGGTGCGCGAGAGCGCCGACATCATCGGCATCATCGGCGAGAGCGTCGAGCTCAAGCGCACCGGCGCCGACTGGCGCGGGCCCTGCCCCTTCCACGGGGGGAAGAACCGCAACTTCGCCGTCATTCCGAAGAAGGGGCTCTTCTACTGCTACAAGTGTCATGAGGCGGGCGACGTCTTCTCCTACCTCATGAAGCGTTTCGGTATGGACTACCCGACGGCGGTACGCGATGTCGCCCGGCGCTCGGGTATCGTGATCCCGGAGCGGGCCGCCCAGGCGGGGCCCGATCCGAACGAGCCGCTTTACGGTGCCGTGGCCGCGGCGCACGACTGGTTCATCCGGCAGCTGGCCGAGCTGCCGGAGGCCGCCGCGGCGCGGGAGTACCTGGCGTCCCGCGAGATCACGCCGGAGCAGTCGGCGTCGCTGCTCCTCGGCTACGCATCCCGCGGCAACGCCTCGCTCGACGCGATGCGCGCACTCGGGATCGGCGATCCGGTGCTGCTGCGCGCGGGCCTCGCGGCTAAGCGCGAGGACGGCTCGATGGTCGCGCGGTTCCGGGGCCGGCTCATCTTCCCGATCCACGACCAGCGCGGCCGTGTCGTCGCGTTCGGCGGCCGCATCCTCGGTCCGGGCGAGCCCAAGTACCTCAACTCGCCCGAGAGCGAGATCTTCCGGAAGGGGCGGACGCTCTACAACCTGCACGCCGCCCGCCACGCGATGCGCCGGGAGGAATCGGTGATTCTGGTCGAGGGCTACTTCGACGTCATCCGGCTCGTCGCGGCAGGCCTCGAAAACGTCGTGGCGCCGCTCGGTACCGCGCTCACGCACGAGCAGGCGGCGCTCATCAAGCGCTATGCGCCGGGAGCGACGCTGCTCTACGACAGCGACCAGGCCGGCCTCAAGGCCACCTTCCGCGCGGGCGACGAGCTGCTGCGCCATGAGGTCCGCGTGAAGGTCGCCACCATGCCCCCGGGCGAGGATCCTGATTCACTCGTGCGGAAAGGCGGCGCCGGCGCGCTCGAGCCGATCCTCGCCGACGCCGTGGATCTGCTGGAGCGGAAGATCCAGCTGCTCGAGCGTCGCGGCTGGTTCGAGGACATCGAGCACCGCCGGGAGGCGCTCGACCGGCTGCTGCCCACCGTCCGGGCCGCGGCGGACCCGATCACGCGCGAGCTGTACCTGAGCCGCGTGGCGGAGCGGGCCGGCGTGGAGAAGCGCGTGCTCGAGGCGGAAGCCGCCCGGCAATCGGCCCGGGCCGGCGCCGCGCCCGCCGCGGCATCGGAGGAGGCCGCGGTCGAGGCGACCGGCGTTGCGCCGGTCCGCGAGAGGCCGCTCGCGTCCCGCGCCGAATGGGAGCTGCTCCGCATCATGCTCCTCGGCGATCCGTGGCTCGACCTCGCCCGGCGTCAGATCGACCCCGCGTGGATCCGTACCCCGGCGGCGAAGGAGCTCTTCCGCGTCGCGCTCGGGCACGGAGAGCGCTTCATTCCCGGCACCGACCTCGAGCTGTCGGAGCCCGCCTTTCGCCTGTGGGATCGCATCCGCGCCCGCCAGGACGAGCTCGCGACGCAGGACATCCAGTCGATCTTCGATGGCGTGTGGCAGAAGCTGGCCGCTCGGCCGCTCATCATCGAATACTTGAAGCTGAAATCGCAACTCGTTGTGGGCACTGACGTTGAAAAGGGCAAGCTCATGGATGAAATGCAGCGCCGCAAGGCGGAGATCCGGCAGCGATTTCCGCAGGCCTACGAGCGCTGGATGTACCGCCGGTCCTCGGCGCGTCGCCGGCCGCCGGGCCGCGGATGACCACGTTTCCCGCTCCGCAGCTCAGGTGGGCGGTGTGCGCCGAGCCGGACCCGGCCGCCGTGGCCATGCTCTCGTCCGAGCTTGGCCTGCCGCGTGCGCTTGCCGCGCTCCTCGTGCAGCGGGGCCACGCGACCCCCGAGCTCGCCCGCCGATTCCTGAAGCCCGCGCTCTCCGATCTGGCCGATCCATCGTCGCTCTTCGATCTCGACAACGCCGCGCGCGCCGTGGCGGAGGCGGTCACCGCCGGACGCACGGTCATGGTCCACGGCGACTACGACGTGGACGGCCAGTGCGCGACCGCGCTGCTGACCCAGACGCTTCGCATCGCGGGCGCGCGCGTGGTGCCGTTCATTCCCCACCGACTGCGGGACGGCTACGACTTCGGCCCCGCCGGACTCGCAGCCGCCCGCGCGGCCGGCGCGTCACTCATCATCACCTGCGACTGCGGCATCACCGCGGTGGAGGCGGTCGCCGCGGCGGCCGAGGCGGGCATCGGAGTCGTCGTCACCGATCACCACATACCGGGACCGGTGCTGCCCGCCGCGCGGGCGGTGGTCGATCCGCAGCGGATCGAGGACCATTCGGGGCTGAGCCAGCTCTGCGGCACCGGCGTCGCGTTCAAGCTCGTCCAGGCGCTGGCCCCGCTGCTCGGACTCCCGGCAAATCTGCCGTTCCACCTGCTGGATCTCGTGGCGCTCGCGACGGTGGCGGATGTGGTGCCGCTCGTGGGTGAGAACCGGATCCTGGTGAAGCATGGTCTCAAGGTGCTGCAGCAGAGCCGCTGGCCCGGGCTCCGCGCGTTGATCGAGGTGGCCGGCCACGCCGGCCGCGACATTCGCTCCGGCCAGCTCGGCTTCGTGCTGGGGCCGCGCCTCAATGCCGCCGGGCGGATTGGCGATCCGGCCGACGGCCTCCGCCTGCTGCTTTCGACCGACCCCGCGGAGGCCGGCGCGCTCGCGCGCCGGCTCGACGCGCTGAATGCCGAGCGCCAGACCCTGGACCAGCGCATCCTCGACGAGGCGCTGGAGCAGGTGGAGCAGGGCGATCCCGGCCGGGACGCGGGGCTCGTGCTCACGGGCGAGGGCTGGCATCCCGGCGTCGTCGGCATCGTCGCGTCGCGCGTGGTGGAGCGCTATGGCCGGCCGACCTTCCTGATCGCGTTCGACGGCGAGATCGGGAAGGGATCGGGCCGGAGCATCTCGCGCTTCAACCTGCACTCGGCGCTGTCCGAGTGCGGCGATCTGCTCGAGCGCTTCGGCGGGCATCACATGGCGGCGGGCGTCACCATCCGCCGGAGCCGGCTCGAGGAATTCCGGGACCGCTTCGCTCGCGTCGCGCGCGAGGCGCTCGCGCCGGAGGACCTGGGCCCGGAGCAGCGGGTGGATCTGGTCGTGCCGCTCACCGAGGTCACGCGCGACCTGGAGCGGCTCTGCCGCCATCTCGAGCCGTCCGGCTCGGGCAATCCCAGCCCGGTGTTCGGCGTCCGCGGCGTCCGCTTCGTGGAGGTCGCGCACCTGCGGAACGGCCACCTGAAGGGCCTGCTCGACGATGGGCATGGCCGCGTCGCGGCGATCGGCTTTCATCTGGCCGACCGTGCCGCGTGGCTGGGCGACTCGCCGGTGGATGCCGCGTTCCGGATCGAATGCAATGAGTGGCAGGGGACGACGACGCTGCAGGCGCGGCTCTGCGCCCTCACCCCGGCCGAGCCGCGGTGAGCCTCCGCATCATCGCGGGAACGCTGGGTGGCCGGCGGCTCGCGATCCCGAAGGATCGGCGCGTGCGGCCCACCGCCGACCGCGTCCGCGAGGCCTGGATGAGCATCCTCGCGGACGCGCTCCCCGGCGCGCGCGTCGTCGATCTCTTCGCGGCCACCGGCGCGCTGGGCCTCGAGGCGCTCTCGCGCGGGGCGGTGCACGCCGACTTCGTCGAGCTGGCCGACCCCTCGCTCCGCGCGCTCCGCGCCAACATCGAAGCGCTCGGCGTCGTCGAAGCAGCCACGGTGCACCGCGGCGACGCGCTGCGCTTCGCGGCCCGTCTCGAGCGCGGCGCATACGACGTCGCCTTCGCCGATCCGCCCTATGGCATGGAGGCGGCCGAGCGGCTCGTCGCGCTCTTCCATCGGGCGCCCTTCGCGCGCATTCTTTCGGTCGAGCACGAGGCCGGCCTCGCGCTCGACGGCGGCGACACCCGCCGCTACGGCGATACCGCCCTCACCTTCCTCCAGGCGCCATGACACGCACCGCGATCTATCCGGGGTCGTTCGATCCGCCGACGCGGGGACACGAGGACCTCATTCGCCGGAGTCTCCGCCTGGCCGACCGGGTGATCGTGGCCGTGGCCGTCAACTCGGCCAAGCAGCCGCTCTTCGCCGTCGAGGAGCGGCTCGCGATGCTGCGCGCCGCGGTGCCGGACGAGCCCAACGTCAGCTTCGAGTCGTTCGACGGGCTCCTGGCCGAATTCGCCGTGCGCGTCGGCGCGACGCTGATCGTCCGCGGCCTCCGGGCCGTGAGCGACTTCGAGTACGAGTTCCAGATGGCGCTCATGAACCGGCGGCTGCATCCCTCGCTCGAGACGGTCTTCCTGGTGCCGGCGGTGGACCTCACCTACCTCAGCTCCAGTCTCGTGCGCGAGGTCGCGCGCTACGGAGGCGACGTCTCGGGGCTGGTGCCGGCGTCCGTCGCCGACGCGCTCACGGCGAGGTTCCGGCCATGAGCTTCCGCCAGGAGCTGCTGCGCCGGGCCGCCGCGCGCCGCGCGCGCATCGTGCTCGCCGAGGGCGAGGATCCCCGCGTGCGCGCGGCAGCCGCGCGCCTCCGCGGGGAGGCGATCGCCGAGCCGCTCCTCATCGGCGGGCCCGACGGGATCGCGCCCGGGGCCGATCCGCGCCTGCAGCGGGTGGCCGAGTTCCTCCGCTCGCGGCGGCCCGAGAAGGTCCACGATGGTGTCCACGCCCTCGACCTCGCCGCCGATCCGCTCAACTTCGCCGCCGCGCTCGTCGCGCTGGGGGAGGCCGACGCCTGCGTTGCCGGCGCGACGCGGCCGACGGCGGAGGTGATCCGGGCGGCGCTCTGGGCCATCGGCACGGCGCCCGGCGTGTCGCTGGTGAGCTCCTCGTTCTATCTCGTGCTCAACGGGGATCACGTGCTCACGTTCACCGACTGCGCCGTGGTGCCCGAGCCCACCGGGGAGCAGCTGGCGCAGATCGCCCTCGCCGCGTCGCGTGACCGCGCCCGCCTAGTGGGCGACGAGCCGCGCGTCGCCTTTCTCTCGTACTCGACGCGCGGCAGCGCCGGCGGCGGCCGCGTGCTCAAGGTGCGGGAGGCGGCGGAGCGATTCCGCGAGAGCGCGCCCGGCATCGCGTCCGATGGCGAGATCCAGGTGGACGCGGCGCTCGACGCGGAGGTGGCCGAGCGGAAATCGCCGGGCTCGCCGCTGGCGGGCCGGGCGAACGTGCTCGTCTTTCCCGATCTCGATGCCGGCAACATCGGCTACAAGCTGGTGCAGCGCCTCGCCGGAGCGGCCGCGCTCGGGCCCATCCTGCAGGGTCTTGCGCGGCCGATGGCCGACCTGTCGCGGGGGGCGGGCGTCGATGATATTGTCGAGGTGGCCGCGATGGTGGCCCTGCAGACCGAACCAGCGGCACTTCCGGGAGTCGGCTGATGGCCTTTACGCAGAGCAGGCAGCAGAACGGCGTTGTGGTGGTGCGGAGCGACGGCCAGCTCATCGTGGGCAACCGCCACGAGCTCAAGGAGCTCATTCAGGGGGCGCTCGCCGCGGGCGACCGCCGCTTCGTCCTCGACTTCTCCCATACCGGCTACATCGACTCCTCCGGGCTCGGCGCGCTCGTGACCGTCGCGCGACAGGTTCGCGAGCTGGGCGGCGAGCTGCGCCTCGCCGGCCTCAACGACGATCTCCGCTCGCTCTTCGAGCTCACCAAGCTCGACAGCCTCTTCTCGATCGCCGACAGCCCCGCGCAGGCCCTCGCCGGCTTCTAGGGCGGCGCCATGACGTCGCCGCTCCGACTCTGTGTCCGCCGCCGCCCCGCCGCGGGCGGCGAGGGGCCCGATGTCGTCGTCTCGGTCTCCGTGCCGAGCGACGTGGGATGCATCGAGGAGGCCGTCGCGCTCGTCGCGCGCCACTGCTTCGCGGGCGTGGCCGTGGAGGAGCGGATGCGCTTCCGGCTGCAGGTCGCGCTGTCCGAGGCCCTCGCCAACGCCATTCTGCGCGGCAATCACGAGGACGCGGACAAGCGCGCGTCGGTGCGGGTCGAGCTGGCGCCCGACGCGATCCGCGTCCACGTGACCGACGAGGGCGCGGGCTTCGATCCCCACGCCGTGCCGGAGCCGCTGGGCCCGGACGGCATCCAGGGCGCCGGTGGCCGCGGCCTCTTTCTCATCCGCAAGCTCGCCGACGCCGTCGAATTCAACGACCGGGGTAACTCCATCTGCATGACACTGCGCCGCCGGTAGGCCGCCTCGACCACATGCTCGAGGGACTCGGCGCGCTCGCCGGCGCGCCGGTTCGCCTCTGGCGTTCCGACGGGTCGCGCCTCCGGCTGGCGGCCGGCGCCGATCCGGGCGCCGCGCCCGAGGCGCCGCAGGGAACGGCGCCCGTGCCCGGCCCCGACGGTGCGTCGTGGCTGCTGCCGGTGCCCGACGCGCCCTCCTTCTGGCTGGAGGTGGACACCGCGAGCGGCGCCGACGCCGAGGATGCCGCCCGGCGCATCCTCCCCCTCGTCGGCATCGTCCTCGATGCCGCCCGCGAACGCGCCCTCCTCTCCGAGGAGCTGGCCAGCCGCTACGAGGAGATCGATCTTCTCTACGCCATCAGCGAGATCCTCGGCCGTACCGTGAGCCTCGAGGAGGCGGCGGAGATCATCGTGCGCGACGTGAGCGCCGTCGTCGGCGCGCGCCGCGCGTCGATCATGGTCTTCGAGGAGGATGGCGGCCTCCTGCGGACGGTGGCGGAGCGCGGCTTCGACAGCGCGGGCCAGGCGATCGTCGCCGTGGGCGACGACTGCTCGGTGGCCGCCCGCGTCTTCCGCGAGCGCCGGATCCTCGCGCACGATCCGGCCAATCCGTCCGACGACACGGGCACCTGCGGCGAGGACCGCGGCTACCGGGGCGAGGCCTACCTCAGCGTGCCCATCTGCTACTCGGGTCCGGGCGGGCCCGGCCGCTGCGTCGGCGTCATCAATCTCACCGACCGCATCGGCGGCGACCGCTTCACCAACGGCGACCGGAAGCTCGTCGGGGCGATCGCCAACCAGATCGGTGCCGCGATCGAGAATGCACGTCTCGTGCAGCTCGATCGCCGGCAGCAGCGGCTTCGTCGCGAGCTGGAGCTCGCCCATGACCTGCAGCTCCGGCTCCTTCCGTCCCCCTCGGTGCTTCAGGGTGACGCGCAGGTGGCCGCGCGCTGCGTGCCCGCCGAATCGGTCGGCGGCGATTTCTACACCTTCTCCCGCCTCGGCCGCGGCCGGGTCGGCGTCATGGTCGGCGACGTCGCGTCCCACGGCTTCTCCGCGGCGCTCGTCATGGCGCTCGTCCTCTCCGCGGCGGGCATCCATGCCGCGGCGTCGAGCTCACCCGAGGAGACGCTCGTGGCCCTGCTCGACGGGCTCGAAACCGAGCTCGCGACGGCGGAGATGTACCTCACCGTCTTCTACGGCGTCTTCGAGCCCGAGTCGGGCCGCCTCTGCTACGCCAACGCCGGCCACGCGTGGGCCTGGCGCATTCCGGGCTCGGGCCCCGCGCAGCGGCTCGCCGCCACCGCTCCGCCCCTCGGCCTCGCGCCGGCCGCGAGCATCGAGCAGCGCGACATTCGCTGGACGCGGGGCTCCGAGCTGCTCTGCGTCTGCACCGACGGCCTCATCGAGGCGCGCAGGGACGACGGCGAAGCGTACGGCGAGGCGCGCCTCCTCGCCGCCGTGGCCGAGCGCCGGACCGAGCATCCCGACGCGATCGTCCGCGCGGTGATGGACGAGGTGGCGGAGTTCAGCGCCGGCCCCCGCGACGACCGCACGCTGCTCATCCTCCGGATCTGATACCGGTGCGCGCCAAGCGGCGGCTCGGTCAGCACTTTCTCCACGACCCGCGCCTCCTCGCCCGCATCGCCGCGGCCACGGGCGCCGGCTCGGGCGACACCGTGCTCGAGATCGGCCCCGGCCCCGGCGGCCTCACCGCCGCGCTCGTGGCCACGGGCGCGCGCGTCGTCGCGATCGAGCGCGACACCGACCTCCTGGGGCCGCTCCGCGCGCGGCTTCCCGCCGTGACCGTTGCCGAAGGCGATGCCCTGCTGCTCGATTGGCATGCGCTCGCCGGCGCGGATCGCTTCATCATCGCGGGCAACATTCCCTACAACATCACGTCGCCGCTCATCGACAAGGCGCTCGAAGCGCCACTCCCGCTTCGCGTCGTGTTCCTCGTGCAGGAGGAAGTTGCGGCGCGCGTGGCCGCAGGGGCGGGGGAGGAGGCGTACGGAGCGCTGAGCGTGGGCGTACAGGCGGTGGCGCGGGTCGAGCGGCTCTTCGGTATCCCCGCCGGCGCGTTCGTGCCGCCGCCGCGCGTGGATTCGGCCGTCATCCGCCTGACTCCGCTCGACCATCCGCTGATCCCGCCGGAGGCGGGCCGGAGCTTCCGCGCGCTGGTGGTCGGCCTCTTCGGCTATCGCCGGAAGCAGATGCTCCGCGGGGTCCGGGAATTCACCGGCTGGCCCGCCGACCGCGCCGCCGCCGCGCTCGAGCGGGCAGGCATCGCCCAGGGCGTGCGGGTGGAGACGGTCGCGCCCGCCGCGCTCGCGCGACTGCTCGCGATACTCGTTGACGATGGTTGGGAGGCGGACTAGCTTTGTGAAACATTTCACAAAAATGGTCCATGCGCAAAGTTGCCGAATCCACCATCCGCCGACTCTCGCTCTACCTCCGCTTCCTGGAGGAGTTCGAGGGGCAGGGCATGGCGACGGTGAGCTCCGAATCGCTGGCATCCCGCGGGGGCACCACCTCGGCGCAGGTGCGGAAGGATCTCTCGTTCTTCGGGTCGTTCGGGAAGCGGGGGCTCGGCTATCCCGTTCCCGAGCTGGTCGAGCGCCTCCGGGCTATCCTGGGGCTCACCCGCCGGTACAACGTGGCCATGATCGGCGCCGGCAAGATCGGAAGCGCGCTGGTGCAGTATCGGGGGTTCCGGCAGCGCGGGTTCGACATCGTCGCGATCTTCGACGTGGATCCCGCCAAGATCGGCCGGGAGTGGAACGGCCTGACGATTCTCGACATCGCGACGCTCGAATCGGAGTTTCCCCAGGGCGGCATCGACATGGCCGTGCTGGTGACGCCGGCGGAGGCGGCCCAGCCGCTCACCGACCGGCTGGTGGGACACGGCGTGAAGGCCATCCTCAACTTTGCGCCGGTACAGCTGGTGGTGCCCGAGGACGTGGTCGTGAAGACGGTGAACCTCGCCCTGGAGCTCGAGACGCTGAGCTACGCGCTCGCCAGCCGCTGACGCCTCTGCCCCGGGCGCTCCGCCCCCGCTAGCTTTCCGGTCCTCATGCCGCGCGTCCACGTCACGTCCGAAATTGCCGAGCTCGAGTCCGTCCTGGTCCACACGCCGGGGCGGGAGCTCGAGGCCGTCACTCCCGGCAACCGGGAGGACTATCTCTACGACGACATCATCGAGATCGAGGCCGCGCAGCGGGAGCACCGGCAGTTCGCCGCGGTGCTCGAACGGTTCAGCCGCGTGCATCAGGTGCGGGACCTGCTGGTGGAGGTCATGGCCGGGACCGAGGCGCGCGACTTCCTGATCTCGCGCACCATGGACGTCATCCCCTCCGACGCGCTCGCGCAGCGCCTCGCGGCCCTGCCGCCGGACCAGCTCGTCTCGATGCTCGTCGAGGGCGTGGAGGAGGAGAGTGGAGCGATCTCGCGCGCGCTCAACGAGGTCGGCTACGCGCTGCCGGCGCTCCCCAACCTCTTCTTTCCGCGCGACATCGGGATGGTGATCGGCGATCATGCCGTCGTCGGGTCGATGCGCTACGGCGTGCGCTGGACCGAAGAGATGCTGATCAAGGCCCTCTTCCGCTTCCACCCGGAGCTCGAGAACGCCGGCATCCTCTACGACGGCTCGGAGGAGCGGCGGAGCAACTACACCCTCGAGGGCGGGGACGTGCATCACCTGCGGGAAGACCTGCTCGTCGTCGGCTTCAGCGAGCGGAGCTCGCCCGCCGCGCTCGATCAGCTCTGCGACGTCGTCTTCTCGCGCGGTCGCGTGACCGACGTACTGGTCATCGTGATGCCGAAAGCGCCGACCGCCATCCACCTCGACATGATCTTCAGCCAGCTCGACCACGAGCTCTGCGTGGTCTACCCGCCGTACTTCATCGGTGCCGAGCGCCTGGCGGTGCTGCATCGGCGGCGCGGCACCGACGGCGTCCGCGAGATGCCCAATCTGTTCGCCGCGCTCGAGGAGGTGGGACTGCCCCTCGCGCCGGTGTTCGCGGGCGGCGGCCACCGGACCACGCAGGACCGCGAGCAGTGGAGCTCGGCCTGCAACTTCCTCGCGGTGCGGCCGGGGCAGATCCTCAGCTACGTCCGGAACGACGCGACGCTGGCCGAGCTCGCGGCGCACGGCTTCCGCCTCGTCTCGTCCACCGATTTTCTCACCGGAAACGACGCCGTGAAGCCCGGCGAGCGGGCCGTCATCACGATTCTCGGCGCCGAGATGGTGCGCGGGGGCGGGGGACCCCGGTGCATGACGCTGCCGCTCCGGCGAGCGGACGCATGACGGGGATCGCGCCGCATCCGCGCGGGACGCTGATCGATCGGGTGCTCGAGCTGCTGCGGGGCGGGCCGGCGGCCCCGCAGCAGGTCTGCGGCGATGTGCTCGACCTGGCGGGAGCGCCGGCGACCGTCGCCGAGCGACTGGTGCTCGCGCTCCTCGGCGCCGATCCACGCGTGCGCCAGCTTCCCGACGGCCGGTGGTCGCTGCTGGCGGAGGCGCAGGGGTCGCCGCTCCTCGAGGAGTGCGCGTTCGCCGTGGTGGACGTCGAGACGACGGGCATGCGCGCCAACGGCGCCGACCGGGTCACGGAGATCGCGATCGCGGTGGTGCACGGGAGCCGGCGCGAGGTCGTCTTCGAGACGCTGGTGAATCCCGGCCGTCCCATTCCGCGCGCCATCTGCGCGATCACCAACATCACCGACGAAATGGTGCGTCAGGCGCCGACCTTCCGCGACGTGGCGGATCAGGTGCTGGCGGCGCTGGCCGGGCGCGTCTTCGTGGCGCACAACGCGCGCTTCGACTGGGGCTTCGTCTGCGCCGAGATCCGCCGCGCGCGGGACCTCGCGCTCGACGGCCCGCAGCTCTGCACGGTGCGCCTCGCGCGCCGGCTGGTGCGCGAGGTGCGCTCCTGCGGCCTCGACAATCTGTGCCACCATTTTGGTTTCGAGAACATGGCGCGGCACCGCGCGGCCGGTGACGCGCTGGTCACCGCGGAGCTGCTGGGGCACCTGCTCGACCGGGCGCGGGAGCAGGGCGTGCGCACCCTGCAGGATCTCGATGCGCTCCAGAAGTCGAGTCTCGGCACGCGGCGGCGGAAGCGGCGGGCATCGCCCAGCCCGCCGCGCGCCGACTCGTGCGCGGAGGGGCCCGCGTGACGGTGGTCCAGTCCTTCACGATCGGCGACCTGCGGTGCCACACGCTCGAGGGGGGGCTCCAGCGCCTCGACGGGGGCGCGATGTTCGGCGTGGTTCCGCGCGTCCTCTGGGAGACGAAGGCGCCGCCCGACGAGCGTCACCGCATCCGTCTCGCCATGCGGTGTCTGCTGGTCGAGCATCCGGATGGGCTCGTCCTCGTGGACACCGGGGCGGGCAACAAGGACGACGCCGCCTTCCGCGACATCTACGGGATGGAAAACGCGGGCCTCCGCGGGGCGACGCAGCTCGAGGATGCGCTGGCCCAGGCGGGTTTCGCGCCGGCGGACGTGCGCTGGGTCATCAACACCCACCTCCACTTCGACCACGCCGGCGGCAACACCCGGCTCGATCCGGCGGGCGGGCCGCCGCTGCTCTCCTTTCCCAACGCCACCTATGTCGTCCGTCGCGACGAGCTCGCCTTTGCCCGGCACACCAACGAGCGCACCCGCGCGAGCTATCTCGCGCCCAACTTCGAGCCGGTGGCCGAGGCGGGCCGCTGGCAGCTGGTCGAGGAGGACGGCGAGTTCCTGCCGGGCATCCATCTCCGGCTGACGCCGGGGCACGTGCCCTTCCATCAGGCGGTGCTGGTCCGGAGCGGCGGCGACACCGCGGCGTTCGTCGCCGATCTGATCCCGACCGCCGTCCACCTCCGGCTTCCCTGGATCATGGGCTACGATCTGGAGCCGCTCCGCACCCTGGAGACGAAGCGCGCCCTCCTCGCCGACGCCGCGCGCGAGCGGTGGCTCCTCGTCTTCGAGCACGACCCTGACATCCCGTTCGGCCGCGCCGTCGCCGAGGGGAAGCAGATACGTCTCGACCGTTGACTTATCCGGGGGCGGCGCCTACACTTCCCGCCGTTCAAGCGGACTGCGGTCATCGGTCCCACCCTCGAGCCTGCCGGCAGGCAGCGTGACCGGGTCCTGGCAACTGGCGGACGGCCTTCCTGCGGGCGGGCGTCCATCGTTCTCGGACATCCGGTGGGCTCCGGATGTCCGTTTTCTTTTTGTGGCTGGAGGTACGACTGTCGACTAACGATCGCGAAAAGCGGACCCGCATCAATCGAATGATCCGCATCAGCCCGGTCCGGGTGATCACGGCGGATGGCGAACAGCTGGGCGTGCTGCCGATCGAGGAGGCCCTCGCGGCGGCCCAGGAGCGCGGGCTCGATCTGGTGGAGGTGGCGCCCACCGCCCGGCCTCCCGTGGTCAAGATCATGGACTACGGCAAGTTCAAGTTCGAGGAGGCGAAGGCGGCACGCGCGGCCAAGAAGAAGCAGCACGTGATTCTGCTGAAGGAAGTGAAGTATCGGCCGGGCATCGACGATCACGATTTCGACTTCAAGACCCGCCACGCCCGCGAGTTCCTGGGCGAGGGCAACAAGGTCAAGGTGACCATGATGTTCCGCGGGCGACAGATCGCGCACATCGAGCTGGGCAAGGCGGTCCTCGACCGGGTGGCGGCGGACCTCGCCGACGTGGGCAAGGTCGAGATGGACGCGAAGCTCGAGGGCAAGAACATGACGATGGTACTGGGGCCGCGCTGACCGGTCCGCACAATCAGGAGCGACGATGCCGAAGATGAAGACGAAGCGCGCGGCCATGAAGCGCTTCAAGAAGACGGGGTCGGGGGAGCTCAAGCGCTTCCACGCCAACCACAGCCACATTCTGACCAAGAAGACGCGCAAGCGGAAGAATCGCCTCAAGAAGGGCGATGTCGTCAGCTCGGCTGACTTCCCGCGCGTGAGCCGCCTCCTCCAGGCGTAAGGGGAAACTGTCATGCCTCGCGTAAAGAACGGCGTCGCCCACCACGCCCGGAAGAAGAAGATCATGGAAGCCGCCAAGGGCGCACGCGGCGGCCGGAGCAAGCTGTACAAGGCGGCCAAGGAGACGGTCGAGCGCGGCATGCGCTACGCCTACCGCGACCGCCGGAAGAAGAAGGGCGAGTTCCGGGCGCTCTGGATCACCCGCATCAACGCCGCCGCGCGGCTGCACGGCCTGAGCTACAGCCGGCTGATGGCCGGGCTCAAGACGGCGGGCGTGGACGTGAACCGCAAGGTGCTCGCCGACCTCGCCGTCCACGACCTCGAAGCCTTCGGGAAGCTGGCCGAGCTGGCCCGGGGTCCCGAGGCGTAGGCCGCGCCGCGCGGCTGATCTGGTACCTTCCGGGGCTGCCTGCCGGGTGCAGGCAGCCCCGAGCGCATCCGTCCTCCTGCCCTCGCCGTCCATGACCGAGCCGCGCCACGATCGATCCGCCCTCTCGACGCTCCGCGAGCGCCTTGCGCGCGTGCGCTCGCTCGATGCGGCCGCGCTGGCCGCCGAGCGGATCGCGGTGCTGGGCCGGAAGGGCGGGGAGCTGACGGCGCTGCTCCGCACCCTCCCCTCGCTCGATCCCGAGGCGCGCCGCGCATTCGGCGCCGAGGTCAACCAGCTCAAGCAGGAATTCGAGGCCGCGTTCGATGCGCGCGCCGCCGACCTCGAGGCCGAGCGGCGCGGGCGGGAGTCGGCTGGCATCGACCTCACGATGCCCGGGCGCGGCCGCTGGATCGGCGCCGAGCATCCCGTCACCCGCGTCATCGCCGAGATCGTGGAGATCTTCCGGGAGCTGGGCTTCGCCGTGGCGACGGGGCCGGAAGCGGAGACCGAGTGGTACAACTTCGGCGCGCTCAACTTCCCGCCCGATCACCCGGCCATGGACATGCACGACACCCTGTACCTCGATCTTCCCGAGGTGCCGGGTGAGCGCGGCGGACGCATCGTCCTCCGGACCCACACGTCGCCGGTGCAGATCCGGACGCTGCTCGAGTCGGGGCCGCCGGTGCGTGTCGTCATTCCGGGGCTCGCCTACCGGAACGATCCCTTCGACGCGTCGCATGCGCCCGCCTTCACGCAGCTCGAGGGCCTGGCGGTGGACGAGGGGATCTCCTTTGTCGATCTCAAGGCGACGCTCGGCCACTTCGCCCGCCGCTTCTTCGCGCCCGACACGAGGGTGCGGTTCCGTCCGTCGTTCTTCCCCTTCACGGAACCCTCGGCCGAGATGGATGTCGGATGTCAGATATGCGGCGGGAGCGGGTGCGCCGCCTGCAAGGGGACGGGCTGGATGGAGATCCTCGGCTGCGGCATGGTGCATCCGAACGTCCTGAGCAACTGCGGCGTGGATGCCGAGCGCTACACCGGCTTCGCCTTCGGCATGGGGCCCCACCGGATCGCGATGCTCCGCTACGGCATCCCCGACATCCGGCTGCTCTACGAGGGCGACATGCGCTTCCTCGGCCAGCTCGCCGGAGGTGGGCGATGAACGTCTCGGTCGCCTGGCTGAGCGATTTCCTCCGCCGCCCGCTCGATCCGTCGGAAGTGGCCGCGCGACTCGGATCCCTCGGCGCGCCGGCCGACGCCGTCGTGCCGCTGCACGCCGGGCTCGACGACATCGTCGTCGGCGTGGTCGAATCGGCGTCGCCGCATCCCAACGCCGACCGCCTCCGCGTCTGCGTGGTGGACGACGGCTCCGGCACCCGGCGCAACGTCGTGTGCGGCGCGCCGAACGTCGCCGCGGGGCGCCGCTATCCCTTCGCCCCCGTAGGCGCGACGCTGCCGGGCGGGCTCCGGATCGAGAAGCGGAAGCTCCGCGGCGAAGTCTCCGAAGGCATGCTCTGCTCCGCCCGCGAGCTCGGCCTCGGCGACGACCATCATGGTCTCTGGGAGCTCGACACCGAGGCCGCTCCCGGCACGCCCCTGCTCACCGCCGTGCCGCTGGCCGACACGCGGATCGTGCTCGATGTCACGCCCAACCGGCCCGACCTCCTCGGGCACAAGGGGATCGCCCGCGAGCTCGCGGCGTCCTGCGGCGTGCAGTTCCGCTTGCCGCAGCTGCCCGGGTCGATCGGCGCGACCATGGCTGCGCCCGCCCGCTCCGGCACGACGGCGGTCACCGGCGGCGTCACCGTCAGCATCGAGGATCCGGACGGCTGCGGCCGCTTCCTCGGCGCGGTGCTGCGCGACGTCCGCGTCGGTCCCTCTCCAGCGTGGCTCGCGCGTCGCCTCGAGACGGTCGGCGTGCGCTCGATCAACAACGTGGTCGACGCGACCAACTACGTCATGTTCGAGCTCAACCAGCCGATGCACGCGTACGATCTGGCGACCCTGCGGGGCGCCAGGGTCGTGGCCCGGCGCGCGCATGCGGGTGAGCGGGTCCGGACCCTCGACGCCGTGGATCGCGCGCTGGACGATGCGATGACCGTGATCGCCGACGGCGGCGGCGCGATCGGGATCGCCGGCGTGATGGGCGGCGCCGGGTCGGAGGTGTCGGCCGAGACGAAGGACCTGTTCCTCGAGTGCGCCTGGTTCGAGCCGGCGGGCGTCCGGCGGACGCGTCGCGCCCTTGGCCTCAGCACCGAGGCGAGTTTCCGGTTCGAGCGCGGCGTCGACCGGTGGAATGGCGCGGAGGCCCTCCGGCGCTGCGTCGAGCTGATCCAGCTTACCGCCGGCGGCGAGCTCGCCGCGGATCCGGTCGACCTCTGGCCGACGGTCACGCACCCGCCGCGCATCTTCCTTCGTCCCGCGCGCGTGGCGCAGGTGCTCGGCGTCGAGCTTGCCTGGCGTGAGATCGAGCGCTGCCTGGTCGCCATCGGCGCCACGGTCGTCTCCAAGCCCGACGACGGCCGGATCGCGGTGGACGTCCCCGGCTGGCGGCCCGATCTGGCGTCGGAGATCGACCTGGTCGAGGAAGTGGCACGAATGCACGGCTACGACGCCATCCCGGACGAGATCAGACCGGCCCGGCCCGGCGTGCAGCGCGACGATCCTGCCTTCACGCGGGCGGCGGAGCTCCGGCGGATGCTGGTGGCGGAGGGACTGTTCGAGGTCGCCGCGCTGCCCATGACGGCCGCCGCGGGCGAGAGCGTCCGCATCCTCAACCCGCTCGCCGCCACCGAAGGGCACCTGCGATCGAGTCTCCTGCCGGGCCTGGTCCGGCTCGTGGAGCTCAACTGGGCGGCGCAGGTGCGTGACGTCCGACTCTTCGAGATCGGTACCGTCTTCGCCCCGGGCACGCCGGGCGGCTTGCCGCGGGAGACGGTCCGCGTCGCGGTGGCGATCACCGGGTCGCGCGCGCCGGCGCACTGGAGCGACGGCTCGCGTACCGACTGCGACCTCTGGGACCTCAAGGGACTGTTCGAGCGGGTGAGCGCGCTCGCGGCGCCCGGGTCCGGGGTCGTGCCGGGCGACGGAGGATGGGTCGCGGGAGTCGCCGCCCGCGAACAGGGTCGTGCCGCGCTCCTCGATGCCGATGCACCGCCCTGGGCCGCGCCGCTCTTCGGGCTGGAGCTCGACGTCGCGATCGGCCCGCGGATCGCGCACTCGTATCGCCCGCTCCCGGTCACGCCGGCCGCGGGGCGCGACCTCACGCTCCTCGTTCCCGACGAGCTCCCCGCCGCGCGCGTCGTCGGCGCGCTGCGCGCTGCGGGTGAGCCGCTCCTCGAGACCGTCGCGGTCACCGGCGAGTACCGGAGCGGCGACTTGCCCGCGGGCCGCCGGAGTGTCACGTTCCACCTGACCTTCCGTGCCACGGACCGTACACTGGAAACACCCGAGGTGGACCGGGCGGAGTCGCGCCTGCTTGGCGTACTCGACCGCGAGCTTGGCGTGCACCGCCGCGACCAGGGCGCCCCGGCGCCGGAGCGATGACCGTGTCCTACACCTACGAACGTCCCGATCTCAAGGCCGTCGACGATCTGGAGAAGCTGCTCCGCCACCTCTCGGAAGAGGTGGCGGGCTGGCGCCGCCGCACGCTCAAGGCCGAGGCCGAGTTGCAGGAGATGCGTTCCCTGGGGGGCGCCGCGGCGGGACCCGAGCTGGGCCAGGCCCGGCAGCGGCTGATCGAGCTGGAAACCGAGAACGCGATGCTGCGCCAGCGGGTCGACACGGCGAAGGACCGCGTGAAGGCGCTCGCGGGCCGCGTATCGTTCCTCGAGCAGGCCGCGGAGGTGGCGCCGTGACGGCGCCGAAGAGCGCGGTTCGCGTGGTGATCGGCGGCGAGGAATACGCCGTCCGCTCCGAGCTGCCGCCGGAGTACACCCGCGAGGTGGCCGCCTACCTGGACGCGGCGCTCAAGCGGGTGAAGGACATGCTTCCGATGGTGGAGTCGCACAAGGCGGCGATCCTGGCCGGGCTCGCCATCACGGATGAGCTGTTCCAGGCGCGGCGCGGCGACCGTGAGATCGCCACCCGGCTCAACGCCGCGGCGGACGAGATCGCGCGGCTCCTGCCGCCGGCCAAGCGGCCGGCGCGCCCGCGCGCCGCGTCCGCGCCCGAATGAGCGACACCGTTCTGGCGCTCATCGCCGGCCTCTCGGCCGGCCTCGCCGTCGCGCTCGGATTCATCCTGCTGTACACCCGCACCCAGCGCCGCTCCGCCACCGGGATCCTGGCGACCGCGCAGGCGGAGGCCGATCGCCTGCGGGGCGAGGCCGCGCGCGAAAGCGAGTCGGCGCGCACGGGCGCGCAGCTCGCGGCCAAGATGGAGGCGCTCAAGCTGCGCGAGGACGCCGACCGCGATCTGGCGCGGCGCCGCGAGGAATTCGAGCGGCTGGAGCGGCGGATCGAGGATCGCGGACGGCTGCTCGACCGGAAGCTCGAGGAGGCCGAGACGCGCGACCGCGGGTTCAGCCGCCGGGAGGAGACGCTGGCGCAGCGCGAGCTGGCGCTGCGGACGCGCGAGACCGAGCTGGAGCGGCTGGGACAGGAGCAGCGCGCGCGGCTCGAGCGGGTCGCCGGGCTCACCGCCGAGGAGGCCCGCCGCGAGATTCTCCAGCGCGTCGAGGACGAGGCGCGGAGCCAGGCCGCCGCCCTCGCGCGCGACATCCGCGAGCAGGCACGGAAGGGCGCCGATCGCGAGGCGCGTCGCATCATCGCGATGGCGGCGCAGCGCCTCGCCGCCGAGCACACCGCCGAAACGACGGTGGCGGCCGTGACGCTGCCCAACGACGAGATGAAGGGCCGGATCATCGGCCGCGAGGGGCGGAACATCCGCGCGTTCGAGACCGCCACCGGCGTGGACGTGATCATCGACGACACCCCCGACACGGTGGTGATCTCCTGCTTCGATCCCATCCGCCGTGAGGTGGCCCGCCGCTCGCTCGAGGCGCTGATCGTCGACGGAAGGATTCATCCCGGCCGCATCGAGGAGCTCGTCGCCAAGTCGCAGAAGGAGCTCGAGGCGCAGCTGGTCGAGCTGGGCGAGCAGGCGGCGTTCGAGACCGGCGTGAACGGGCTCCACCCCGAGCTCATCCGGCTCATCGGCCGGATGCGGTATCGCACGTCGTACGGCCAGAACATCTTCGACCATTCGAAGGAAGTGGCGTGGCTCGCCGGCATGATGGCGGCCGAGCTGCACCTCGACGTCGCGCTGGCCAAGCGCGGCGGGCTCCTGCACGATGTCGGCAAGGTGCTCACGCACGATCACGAGGGCACGCACGTCGAGCTCGGCGTCGAGATGGCGCGGAAGTACGGCGAGAGCGCCCCCGTGATCAACTGCATCGAGGCCCACCACGACGACGTCCCGCACGAGAGCGCCGAGTCGGTCCTGGTGCAGGCGGCCGACGCGATCAGCGGCGCCCGGCCCGGCGCGCGACGGGAAGCCTTCGAGAGCTACGTGAAGCGGCTCACCCGACTGGAGGAAATCGCGAACGGGTTCGCGGGCGTCGAGAAGAGCAACGTCATCCAGGCGGGCCGCGAGATCCGCGTCATCGTGACGCCGAGCGAAGTGGACGACGGCGCCGCGACCCAGCTGTCCGAGACCATCGCCCGCAAGATCGAGAACGAGCTCCAGTACCCGGGGCAGATCCGCGTCGTCGTGATTCGCGAGACGCGCGCCGTGGACATCGCGCGGTGACGGCACGCCTGCTGGACGGCGCGGCCCTCGGCCGGGAGATTCGCGCCGAAGTCGCCGATCGCGTGCGCGAGCTGGCGGGGAGCGGCCGGGTGCCCGGGCTGGCCGTGGTCCTCGTCGGCGAGGATCCGGCGAGCCAGGTCTACGTGCGCTCCAAGGGCAAGGCGTGCGGCGAGGCGGGGATGCATTCGGAGACGATCCGCCTGCCGGCCACGGCGAGTGAAGGCGAGCTCCTCGCCGTGATCGACCGCCTGAATGCCGACCCGGCGATCCACGGCATGCTGGTGCAGCTTCCGCTGCCCAGGCAGATCAACAGCGAGAAGGTGCTCCGCCGGATCGACCCGGCGAAGGACGTGGACGGGTTCCATCCGGTCAACGTCGGCAAGCTCGTCCTCGGCGACCCGACGGCGTTCCGGCCGGCCACGCCATACGGCGTGCAGCAGATGCTGGTGCGCTCGGGCATCGAGACGAAGGGGGCGCACGCCGTGATCGTCGGCCGGTCCACCATCGTCGGCCGTCCGATGGCGAACCTGCTGATGCAGGACGGGCCCGGCGGCAACGCCACCGTCACCGTCTGCCACTCGCGCTCGCGCGATCTCCCCGGCATCACGCGCACCGCCGACATCCTCATCGTGGCGATCGGCAAGCCGGAGTTCGTGACGGGAGACATGGTGCAGCCGGGGGCGGTCGTCGTCGACGTCGGAATCAATCGGGTGGATGACGCCGCGTCGCCCAGGGGCTATCGCCTCGCCGGCGATGTCGCCTTTGCCGAGGTCGCCGAGCGCGCGTCGGCCATCACGCCCGTGCCGGGCGGCGTGGGGCCCATGACGATCGCCATGCTGCTGCGCAACACCCTTCAGGCCATGGAGCAGGCGGACGCGCGCTAGCCGTCCGCCGACCCTTCGATGACGACGCTGCTGCCCCTCGAAACGCCCGTTCCGACCCAGGATGTCTGGTCCGTCTCGCAGGTGACGGCCGCCGTCCGCCGCCTGCTCGACCGGAACCTCGGTGCCGTGTGGGTGCGGGGCGAGGTCATCCAGTGCAAGGCGTGGTCGAGCGGACACTGGTACTTCACGCTCCGGGACGCGAAGAGTCAGGTGCGCTGCTGCATGTGGAAGCAGCAGGCGGCGAAGGCGGGACGTCCCCCCGAGGACGGGACCGAGGTGTACGTCCTCGGCACGCCCGGACTCTGGGAGGAGAAGGGGGAATTCCGCCTCATCGCGACGGCGGTCATCCCGACCAGCGCAATCGGCCAGCAGCAGCAGGAGCTGGAACGGGTGAAGGCGGCGCTCCAGCGCGACGGGCTCTTCGACACGACGCGGAAGCGGCCGATTCCGGCCTTTGCGCGCTGCGTCGCGGTGGTGACGAGCCTCGACGGCGCGGCGCTCCGGGACGTCACGATCGTGATCCGCCGGCGCTGGCCCTGCAGCCGCCTCGCCGTCGTCGCGGCGCGGGTGCAGGGCGAGGGCGCGGAGGCGGAGCTGGTACGCGCGCTGGGCCTCGTCAACCGCCTCGCCGACGTGGACGTCTGCATCGTCGGGCGCGGCGGCGGTGCGCGGGAGGATCTCGGCGTCTTCAACAGCGAGGCGGTCTGCCGCGCCCTCGCCGCGGTGCGCGTGCCCACCATCTCGGCGGTGGGGCACGAGACCGACGTCTCGCTCACGGATTTCGTCGCCGACCTGCGGGCGGCCACGCCCTCCGCGGCCGCGGAGGCCGCCGTGCCCGACCGCGCGGACGTCGACCGCCGGCTCGGAAGCCTGGCCGCGCGGCTCGCGAGCGGCCTCACCCTCCGCACGAGCCTCGCGGCCGAGCGGCTCGAGCGCACGGCCGACCGGCTGAGCTGCGCCATGGACGACGTCATCACCAGCCGGAAGCACCGGGCCGAGCGCGCCGCCGCGCAGCTCGAGGCGCTGAGTCCGCTTCGCGTCCTGTCGCGAGGCTATGCCGTGGCGACCGCCGAGGGCGCCGTGCTCCGCCGGCGGGCCGCCTTCGTGCCCGGCCGCCGTTTCGATCTTCGCGTGGCGGACGGCACGGTCGCGGCGCGGGTGGAGGACGCATGAGCGGCGGCTCCGAAGAGTCGCTCTCGCTGGGCCGCGAGCTGGAGCAGCTCGAGGAGATCGTGCGGCGCCTGGAGGCGGAGGACGTCGACCTCGACGACGCCCTGGCGCTCTTCGAAGAGGGCGTGCGCCGCCTCCGCTCCGCGCGCGACCGCCTGGCGCAGGCGGAGCTCAAGGTCCAATCCGTCATGGAAACCGCGGCGGGCGACATCACCGCGAGTGATCTCGACGTCTGACGCGGCGGGCGCGGCGGCCCTGCTGGCAGAGGCGCGCGACGCGACCGACCGACGACTCGAGCGCTGGGCCGACCGGCTCCGGGAGCGGGTCGGCGGACGGGATGGCGCCGCGCTGGCCTACGCCCTCGCGAGCCCCGGAAAGCGGGTGCGCGCCGCGCTGGTGCTCGCGGCGTACCGCGCGGCGGGCGGGCTCGCACCCGGCATCGACGGCGTCGCCGCCGCCGTCGAAACCGTGCACACCTATTCCCTCGTGCACGACGATCTCCCCTGCATGGACGATGACGACCTCCGCCGCGGCCGCGCCACCACCCACCGCGCCTTCGACCTCGCCACGGCCACGCGCGTCGGGTTTCTCCTCGTGCCGGTGGCGGCGCGGGTCCTGAGCGAGGCCGCGGGCGATCTCGGGCTCGACGCCCCCGCGCTGGGGCGCATGGCGATCGAGCTGTTCGAGGCCGGCGGTGTCGAAGGGATGGTCGGCGGCCAGTGGCTCGATCTCGAGGCGGAGGGCCGGCGCCTCGACCTCGCGTCGCTCATCGCGGTGCACCGCGGAAAGACCGGCGCACTGATCCGCGCCTCCTGCGTCCTCGGCGGAATCGCGGCGTCGGCGCCGCCGCGGGAGCTGGCGGCGCTCGCGGCGTTCGGTGACGACGTGGGTGTCGCCTTCCAGATCGCCGACGACGTCCTCGACGCCACCGCCACCAGCGAGACGCTGGGCAAGACGGCGGGCCGCGACCTCGCCCTCAACAAGTCGACCTACGCCCAGGTGCTCGGCGTCGAAGGTGCGCGCGCGGAGGCCGGCCGCCTCGCGGCCCGCGCGGTGGGGCACCTCGCCGGCAGTGGCTGCGCGTCCGCGTCGCTCGCCGCCCTGGCCGATTATATTGTCACGCGGAGCTCGTGACTTTCATACCGGACCCACCATGACGCTGCTCGAGGGCATCCACGGCCCCGAAGACCTCAAGCGCCTTCGGCGCGACCAGCTGCCCGAGCTCGCGGCCGAAATCCGCGCCCGCCTCATCGATCAGTGCTCGATCACCGGCGGCCACATCGGCGCCAGCCTGGGCGTCGTCGAGCTCACCATCGCGCTGCTGTACGAATTCGATTCTCCCACGGACAAGATCGTCTGGGACGTCGGGCACCAGGCCTACACCTGGAAGCTCCTGACCGGCCGCAACGCCCACTTCCCCTCACTCCGCCAGGCCGGCGGCATCTCCGGCTTTCTCAAGCGCACCGAGAGCCCGCACGATCAGTTCGGCGCCGGCCACGCCGGCACCGCCGTGTCCGCGGCCCTCGGCATGGCCACGGCCCGGGATCTCCGCCGGGAAAGCCATGAGGTCATCGCCGTCCTCGGCGACGGCGCGCTCACCTGCGGCCTCTCCTACGAGGCGCTCAACAACGCCGGGCACACCGATCGCGATCTGATCGTCATCCTGAACGACAACGGGATGTCGATCTCGCCCAATGTCGGCGCCGTGAGCAAGATGCTCGGCGGCATCGTCGCCAACCCGAAGACGAACCGGGTGCGGGAGGCGGTGAAGGGCGTCACCCTCAAGGTCGCCGATGTCTTCGGCGACCGCGTGGTGGACTTTGCCCGCAATGTCGAGGAGAGCGTGAAGAACCTCTTCTCGCCCGGCATGCTGTTCGAGGAGCTGGGCTTCCGGTACTTCGGCCCGATCGACGGGCACGACGTCGCGAAGCTCTGCGAAACGTTCCGTTTCGTCGGCGGGATGGAGGGCCCGCGGCTCATCCACGTGATGACGCAGAAGGGGAAGGGGTTCGCCTTCGCGGAATCGAACCAGGAGAAGTGGCACGGCCTCGCCGCCTACGACCCCGTCACGGGCGAAGCGCGAAAGAAGCCGAGCGGCCCGCCCACCTGGACGCAGGTGTTCGGCGAGTCGATCACCGCGCTCGCGGCGGAAGTGCCGGAGCTCGTCGTCGTGACGGCCGCGATGCCGTCGGGCACCGGCACCAATCTGTTCCAGAAGGCGTGGCCGGAGCGCTTCTTCGACGTGGGGATCGCGGAGGGGCACGCCGTGACCTTCGCCGCGGGACTCGCGACGCAGGGCATCCGGCCCGTGTGCGCGATCTATTCGACCTTTCTCCAGCGCGCGTACGACAACATCATCCACGACGTGGCCATCCAGCGGCTGCCGGTGGTGTTCTGCATGGACCGCGCTGGCCTCGTCGGCGAGGACGGCCAGACGCACATGGGGCTCTACGACATCGCCTACATGCTGGCGGTCCCGGAGATGACGGTGGCGGCCCCGAAGGACGGCGACGAGCTGACCGGGCTGCTCCGGACGGCTCTTGCTCACGACGGCGGGCCGTTCTGCCTCCGCTATCCGCGCGACAAGGCGCCGGCCGATCCGGCGCCGGTGTCGACCGTCCCGGCCGTGCCGTACGGCACCTGGGAACGCCTCCGCTCGGGGCGCGACGTGGCCATCCTCGCCGTCGGCACCATGGTGCTCCCGGCGCTGCGCGCGGCGCAGGCGCTCGCGGCCGACGGGATCGACTGCACGGTCGTCAACTGCCGGTTCCTGAAGCCGGTGGACGGCACCATGCTCGAGTCGCTGACGCGCGATCACGCCACCTTCGTGACGGTGGAGGAGGGCACCATCGTCAACGGCTTCGGCGCCTACCTCGCCGAGCGGATGCAGACGACGCATCCCGAGGTTCGCGTCGTGGCGCTCGGGATTCCCGACCGGCTGATCGACCAGGCTCCCCGCGCCGAGCAGCTCGAGACCTTCGGCCTCACCGCCGACGGCATCGCGCGGCGGATCGCGGCGCTCCATCACGAGGAGTCGCTCGAGCCCCGATGAGGGTCGGCGTCGTCGGGAATCCGCGCTACGGAGATCTGGCGGCCGTCCTGTCCGAGCTGGCTCGCGAGGCGCCGGCCCGCGGCCTCTCGCTCTCCACCGAGCCCCGCCTCCATCCCTTCTGGCCCTCCGACGTTCCCGACTTCGATCCGGCCGCGCTCGACGCGCTGCTGACCTTCGGCGGCGACGGCACGCTCCTGCGCGGTGCCCGCCTGCTCGGCGGCGCCGACGTGCCGATCCTCGGCGTCAACCTGGGACGCGTGGGGTTCCTCACGACGACGACGCGCGACCGGCTTCCGTCCGCGCTCGACGCCCTCGTCGCCGGCGAATACGTCACCGAATCGCTCGGCGCGCTCCGCGGCTCCATCGTGAGCGGCGACGGCATCACCCGCTCGATGCATCACGCGCTCAACGACGTCGCGCTCCATCGCGGCGGCGTCGCCCGCGTCGTCCGCGTCAACGTGACGATCGAAGGGCAGGAAGTCGGCCCCTACAGCTCCGACGGGCTCATCATCGCGACGCCCACCGGGTCCACCGCCTATTCGCTGAGCGCGGGCGGGCCGATCGTGGCGCCCGGCGTCGCCGCCATGGTGGTGACGCCGATCTGCGCGCACACGCTGGCGGTGCGCCCGCTCGTCGTCTCGTCCGCCGCGACGATCGTCGTGTCCCCCATGCCGGAGTGGGCCGAGGACGTGCTCGTGTCGTTCGACGGGCAGACGGGGATCGAGCTCGCGCGCGGCGACCGGATCGAGGTGTGCGCGGCCTCCTATCGCGTCCGCCTGGTGCGGCTCGGGCGCGAGGGATGGTTCACCCGCATGCGCCAGAAGCTCCACTGGGGCGACCTCTCGGGCCGCGAGATCGTGCGATGATCGCCGAGCTCCGTGTGCGGGACCTCGCCACCATCGCGGACGTGACCCTGCAGCTCGGCCGCGGGCTGAACGTGCTCACCGGCGAGACGGGGGCCGGGAAGTCGATGCTGGTCGACGCTCTCGCCCTCCTGCTCGGTGAACGGGCCGACAGCGGCGACGTTCGCCCCGGCGCGGCCAAGGCGGTCGTCGAGGGCGCCTTCGAGGCGCTCGACGCCGCGACGCGGCGGCGCATCGAGGCGCTCGGGCTCGATGTCGACGACGAGCGGGTCGTCATCCGGCGAGAGGTCTCCGCCGAGGGCCGCTCGCGCGCGTGGGTCAACGGGAGTCCCACCACCGCGAGCGTGCTCGGCCGCCTGGGCGCGCTGCTGGTGGACCTCCATGGCCAGCATGCGACCCAGTCGCTCCTGCACGCCGACGCGCAGCGCGACATCCTCGACGCCTTTGCCGATGCCGACGACGAGCGCGCGGCGATGCGCGGCGCCTTCGACGCGCTGGCCGCGCTCCGCGCCGAGGCGACGGCCCTCGCCGCCCGCCGCGACGAGGTTCGGCGGCGCGCCGACTATCTGCGCCACGTGGTGCGCGAGATCGACGATGCGAAGCTCCGGGCGGGTGAAGACGTCGCCCTTCAGGACGAGGCGCGGCGGCTCGGCCAGGCCGGAGCGCTGGGTGAGCTCGCGCAGCGGATCGCCGACGCGCTCGAAGGGGGGGACGCGAACGCCATGGCCGCCCTTGCCGCCGCCGATCGCGGCCTGACGGCCCTCGAGCGCCTCGATCCGGCGGCCGGCGCATGGCGCGAGATGCTCGACGCCGCCTACGCGAATCTGTCGGAAGTGGCGCGCCTCGCGTCGGACTATGCGGGGACCGTGCAGGAGGATCCCGCCCGGCTGAGCGAGGTCGAGCAGCGGCGCGATGTGCTCTTTCGCCTGATGCAGAAGCACGGCGCGACTCTGGAGGCCGTGCTCGCGACGCGGGCGGAGGCCGCAGCCGAGCTCGACCTGCTGGACACGGCGGAGCTGGATCTTCGAAGCCTTGCGGGGCGGCGCACGGCGGCGGAGGCCGCGCTCGGGAGTACCGCGAAGGCGCTGTCCGCGCGCCGCGCCGCGGCGGGCGACCGCCTCACGCGCGCGGTCAACCGCCTCCTTCCGCAGCTGGGCCTCCCAGGGGGCAGGCTGTCGGTCGGGCTCACGCCGCACCCCGAGCCGACGGCCACGGGCGCCGAAGCGGTGCAGTTCCTCGTGCAGCTCAACGTGGGACTCGAAGCGCGGCCCCTGAGCCGCGTGGCATCGGGTGGTGAGCTGTCCCGGCTCATGCTCGCGCTCAAGGTGGTGCTCGCCCGGCACGACGCGGTGGCGACGCTCGTCTTCGACGAGATCGACCAGGGCGTCGGCGGCGAGGTCGGGGCCCGGCTGGGAAGCGCGCTTGCGGAGGTGGCGGAGCGGCACCAGGTGCTCGTCATCACGCATCTGCCGCAGATCGCCGCGCGCGCCGATCAGCATCTCGTGGTGTCGAAGGAGTCCCGCGGCGGGATTGCCACGAGTGACGTCGGCGCCATCCATGGGGAAGACCGGGTGCTCGAGCTCGCGCGCATGCTGGGTGACGCGGAGGGCGACGCGGCACGGCGCCACGCCCAGGCCCTCCTCGGGAGCGTGACGCCGCGAAAGCGCTGAGCCTGCCGATCGCCGTCAGCGGTGGTCCACGTCGATCGTGGCACCGACCACCGCGCCGAGTGCGCCGCCCGCGACAGCTCCGATCAACGCTCCCTTCACATTGCGCCCGATGAGCGCGCCTGACACGGCCCCAACGCCCGCGCCGATCGCGGCGTCCCGTCGGGAATGCGTCACCTTCTGCGGCGCGCGGTACACGGCGCCCGAGCCCTGCCGAGCCACTCGCACCGGTCGCGAACGCTCGGCGCTTCGTGTCACGACCTGGGGCGCCGCTGCGGGCAGCTCCTGAGATGTCGCGTACTGGTCGAGCGGCGCCGCCGGCGCCAGCTGAAGATCGGCCGGGGTGTCCGGCGCGGGCGCACCGCCGCGACATCCGGCGCCCAGCGCCAGCGCGGCCAGCGCGATCAGACGTGTGATCCGCATCACTCCTCCTTCGTTCAGGTCCGGGCTCGCTCACGCGCGGGCCCGCGGCTCGGGAAGGCAACGGCGGTGCCGGCCGCAGCCTCCGCTCAGGCGGGGTTGAGCCCGGGAGCTGTCCTCGTTCGAGGACGGGCCTGTCCTCTCAGAGGACAGCCCGTTTGCCGTCGCGAGGGCACCGGGCTAGAGTTCCCGGTCCTCAGCGATGGTGCCCGTTCGTGATCCGTATTTCGCCCGCCCGGCAGGCCGTCCGACTCTACCATGAAGTGTTCGCATCAGACCCGGTCGTCGCAGTGTCCGCGCCCGGGCGGGTGAACCTGATCGGCGAGCATACCGACTACAACGGCGGGCCCGTCCTGCCGGTCGCGCTGCAGCGTCGCACGATCGTCGTCGCCGGTCCCGCCGATGGCTGGGAATTCGTGTCCAGCGTCGATGGCGTCGTGCGCCGGGCCGGGCTCGCGGGCGCGATGCCGCGCGAGTGGACCGGGTACCTCGTCGGCGTCGCGCGCGAGCTGGAGCGGATCGGCCGCGCGCCCGCCGGCGCGCGCGTAGCGGTGGCGAGCAGCGTGCCGATCGGCGCCGGCCTCTCCTCCTCCGCCGCGCTCACCGTGGCGGGGGCGGGCTCGCTCGCCCGGCTGGCGGGCCGCCGGCTCGATCCGGCCACTCTCGTGGATGTGGCATCGCGCGCCGAGCACGAGCAGGTGGGTGTGCGCGGGGGACGCATGGACCAGACGATCGCGGTGTACGGCCGGCGCGACACCGCGCTGCTCTTCGAGACCGGCAGCGGCACGCTCCGGCGAGTGCCGATGCCCGGACGCATATGGATCATCGAAACCGGCGTTTCGCACAAGCTCACGGGGGGCGAGCTGAACGAGCGGCGCCGCGAATGCGAAGCGGCGCTCGGGCGGCTCCGCGAGCGCTGGCCCTCGCTCAACTTCCTCGCCGACCTCCCCGCGGGCGATCTCGCCGCTGCGGAAGCGCTGCTGCCGGAGCCGCTTCGCCGGCGGGTGCGCCACGTCGTCACCGAGACCGCCCGCGTGCGGCTCGCCGTGGAGGTGCTCGAGCGGCGCGATCTCGCCGCGCTGGGAGCGATACTCGTCGAAGGGCACGAATCGCTCCGGCGGGATTACGAGTCGAGCTGTGCCGAAGCCGATCTGATCGTGGAGTCGGCCGTGGCACACGGGGCCTGGGGTGCGCGCCTCACGGGGGCGGGGTGGGGTGGGGCGGTCCTGATGCTCGCGCCCGACGACCGCCTGCGGGACGTCCTGCGCGGCGTCGCCGCCGACTTCGCCGCACGTTTCGGACGAAAGCCGGTATCGTGGTCCACCCGCGCAGCCGGCGGCGTCCGGCGAGAGGCGCTCGGTTCCTGACGCGGTATATTCCGGGGCACTGCCCGGGTGGCGAAACTGGTAGACGCAAGGGACTTAAAATCCCTTGGGCGCAAGCCCATGCGGGTTCGATCCCCGCCCCGGGTATCCACGGCAGCCAGGCCGGCGCTCGCACCCCGGGGAACAGCCATGCGATCCATCCTCGCGCTGGTCCTTCTCACCGCCTGCTCCTCCTCGGGCGACAGCAATCTCATCGCCAACGGTACGATCGAAGTGACCGAAACCGACATCGCGCCTGTGGTACCGGCGCGGGTGGTCGGCGTGCGCGCCGATGAGGGCGCCCTCGTTGCCGCGGGCGACACCCTCGCGACCCTGACCCAGGCGGCGACGCAAGCCGACATCGCCGGGGCTGCGGCGCAGGTGGCGGCGGCGGAAGCCGCGCTCCGGGACCTCAGGGCCGGCGCGCGGCCCGCCGAACTCCGCACCGCGGAGGCGGAGCTCGCCGCCGCGGGCGCCGAAGCGACGCGCACCGCGGCGGACCTCGCGCGCATCCGGCCCCTGGCCGAGCGCGGCGTCATGAGCCGCCAGGCGCTCGATGCCGCGGTGGCCGCGGCCGAGCGTGGCGCGGCCCGGCGCCGGACGGCCGCGGCGCAGCTGCAACTGGTCCGACAGGGCGCGCGGCCCGAGCAGCTCCGTTCGGCCGAGGCGGCGGTCACCGGCGCGCGGGCGGATCTGGCGGCTCGCCAGGCGGTGGCGGCGGATCTGGTGCTCACCGCTCCCGTCGCGGGGACCGTCCTCCGCCGTCTCGCCGAGCCGGGCGAGGTGGTGCCGGCCGGCACGCCGGTCATGGCGCTGGGCGACCTCCGCCGCCCGTGGGCCCGCGTGTACGTCGCCCAGGAGGTCATGCGCTCGCTTCGCGTCGGTGATCGCGCCGATGGGCGGCTTGACGGAGCCCCGGCGCGTGCGTTCGCCGGGCGCATCGTGACGATCAGCGACCGCGCGGAGTTTACGCCGCGCATCGCGCTGACCGAGCGGGAGCGCGCCGATCTCGTGTTCGGCGTGAAGGTCGCCTTCGACGACACGACCGGCGCGCTGCACCCCGGTCTTCCCGTCACCGTCCGTTTCGCATCGCCGCGGCCGTGACGCCCGGCGGAGCCGCCATCGAGATGCGCGGACTCCGGAAGGTGTTCGGATCGCTCGTCGCGGTCGCCGGTCTCGATCTGCGGATCGAGCGCGGCGAGGTCTTCGGCCTCCTCGGCCCCAACGGCTCCGGCAAGACCACCCTGATCCGCATGCTCTGCGGGCTGCTGCGGCCGACGGCCGGCACGGCCTTCGTCGCGGGACTCGATGTCACCCGCGATCCCGAGGGGGTTCGGCGGCGGATCGGCTACATGTCGCAGCGCTTCGGCCTCTACGACGATCTGACCGTGGCGGAAAACCTCCGCTTCTACTCGTCGGTTTACGGTCTTGCACCGGATGAGCGCCGCCGCCGTGCCGGGGAGCTGCTGGCGGAGCTGGGCCTCACGCCCAGAGTGTCTCAGCTGGCGGGGACGCTGAGCGGCGGCTGGAAGCAGCGCCTCGCGCTCGCCTGCGCGACGGCGCACCGTCCCGAAATCCTCTTCCTCGACGAGCCGACGGCCGGCGTCGATCCCGCGTCGCGCCGCCTGCTCTGGGAATGGATCCAGCGACTGGCGCAGGCCGGCACCACGATCGTGGTCACCACCCACTACATGGACGAGGCCGAGCGCTGCGGGCGGCTCGCGATTCTTTCCCGCGGCCGCCTCGAGACCCTCGGCACCGTGGCGGAGATTCTCCGGCGCTTCGACCGGACGTCCATCGAGGACGTCTTCATCGAGCTGCAGCAGCGCGACGAATCCGCGGCGTGAGCATTCGCCTCCTGCGCCCGCGCGCCACCCTCTGGCCGATGCTCTGGAAGGAATTCGTCCAGATGCGGCGCGACCGCTTCACGCTCGCCATGATGCTCGGGCTGCCGGCGATCCAGCTTCTCCTGTTCGGCTTCGCCATCCAGACCGAGGTGCGGCACCTGCCGATGCTGGTGCTCGACGAGTCCCGATCCCGGGAGAGCCGGGCGCTGGTCGCCGCGCTGGAGAACAGCGGAAGCTTCCGGATCGTGGGCCGCGCGTCGAGCCGGGAGGAAATACGCTCCGCCATCGAGCGGGGCCGGGCGCGCGCCGCCGTCGTGATCCCGCCCGGCTACGCCCGCGATCTCGCCCGCCGCGCCGCGACCGCGCAGGTGATCGTGGACGCCGCCGACCCGATGGCATCGTCCGCCGCGATGTCGGGGGCGGCGCTCGTGGCCGCCGCGCATGCGGCGACCCTTCCCGGCGCCTCCCGATCCCCGCTCGATCTCCGCGTGCGCCCCTGGTACAACCCGGGCCTCCGCACCGCGGTCTTCATCGTCCCCGGCATCATCGGCGTCCTCCTGTCACTCACGCTCGTGATGATCACGAGCATGGCGCTCGTGCGCGAGCGGGAGCGCGGGACGCTCGAGCAGCTCATCGTGACGCCGATCGGGAAGACCAGCCTGGTGCTCGGGAAGATCCTGCCGTTCGTCCTGGTGGGCTACGTGCAGATGACGGTGATCCTGCTCCTCGGGAGCCTCGTCTTCGGCGTGCCGATTCAGGGTGACATCGGCCTCCTGTATCTGATCACGCTGGCATTCATCGTCGCGAATCTCGGCCTGGGGCTGCTGCTGTCCACGCTGGCTCGCACGCAGGCGCAGGCAATGCAGCTCGGCTTCTTCTTCCTGCTGCCCAACATCCTGCTCTCGGGATTCATGTTCCCGCGCGAAGCGATGCCCGCGCCGGCGCAGTGGCTGGGCGACGCGATCCCCCTCACCTACTACCTGCGCGTGCTCCGCGGTGTCCTGCTCAAGGGCAGTGGCGTGACGGCGCTCTGGCCGGAGACGGCGGTCCTGAGCGGCTTCGCGGTGCTGATGATCCTGCTGAGCGTGCGGCGATTCAGGAAGACGATCGAGTAGCGGGCTCGGCCCGGGCGGGCTCGGCGTGCCGGAGATCGAGATCCTCCGATGTGAGGGGGCGGCTCGCGGTGTCGAACGGAGACGACGGTGGCGCGGACCAGCCGGCGCGCGCCGCCAGCGCCGCCACGCGCTGGTTGATCTCCGCGGCGAGCTCCGGCGCCGTGCGCCGTGCCAGCTCGAGATTCGCGAGCGACTCGTCGAAGGCGAGCTGCTCGAGCGCGGCCTCGCTCGCGAGGAGGGCAAAGCGGCGCGCACGGGCGGCTTCGCCCGCGCGCTCGGCGTGGCGCGCGATCTCGCCCGCCCGCGCCGCGAGCGCGTCCGGCTCCGCCGACGCCTCGAAGGCGAGCGAGAGCGCCCGATGCACCTCGCGCCGCCGCGCGCTGCTGAGCCCGGCGCGGACGGCCTGGCCGAGCGACGGGTGGGCCATGCGGTAGCTCTCGCGCTCCTCCACTACGAGATGCCGCTCCATCAGCGCCTCGGCGAGCGCGGCGAGGCGAAGCCGCGAGATGCCGTGGACGTGCGCCAGGACCTCCGCCCCGACGGGGCGCCCCGCCACGGCGACCGACGCGAGAATCTGCCGCAGCTCGTCCGGCAGCCGCGCCACGCGCAGGCCGATGGCATCGCGCACGGAGTGCGGCACGTCGAGACGGGAGTGCTCGCCCGAAGGACGGGTGGACGGCAGCACCCATTCGCGCGACACCGGCGTGGCCCCGAGCACTCCCTCCGCGAACAGCATCTTCGCGACCTCGATCACCTGGAACGGGTTGCCGTCGCTCACGCCGAACAGACGCCGCGCGAGGCGGCGACCCCCTGCGGGGGCGCGGATGTTGCCCATCCGGCGGAGCAGTTGCCACACATCATCCTCGCTGAGCGGCGGGAGCGGCACCCGGCGCGCGCCGCGTCGCAGGAGCATCCGCGCGAGCCGGTGCGGCGCGGTGCCCGCCTCCGCCTCCCCGGCCGTGAGCGTGGCGATGAGCAGCACCGGCGCCTCGGCCAGGCGCCGGACCAGGAACTGGAGGAGCGTGCAGCTCTCCGCGTCGCACCACTGCAGGTCGTCGAAGAACAGCGCGACCGGCCGCTCGGCGGCGAGCGCGAGCAGCAGCTGCGCGACGCCCTCGAAGAGCCGCCAGCGCTCCATGCCGGCCGGGGCCTGCGCCGGAATCGGCAGCCCGGCGAAGCGGTGCCGCAACTCGGGCAGGAGCCGCGCGACTTCCGCGAGCCACTCCGGGTCGGCCCCCGCGAGCCCGGGCGCTCCGACCGCCTGTCGCAACGCGCCGGCGACCGTGCCGAACGGAGGGCCGCCGGAGGGTTCATAACCTTCTCCCCTCAGCACCGTGGCGCCCCGCGTCCCGAGCCATCTCGTGAACTCGTCGGCCAGCCGCGTCTTTCCCATGCCGGCTTCGCCCTCGATCAGCACGACCTGCTCGCCGCGCGCGTCGACCGCCTGCCACGCCTCCTGCAGTGCGAGCCACTGCGACTCCCGGCCGATCAGGTCGGCGTGAAAGTCGAGTCCGACGGCGACATCCGCGTCGGTCGCCGGGGCGGCGGTCTCCGGCGCGCGCTCGATGCGGCGCGCCAGCTCGGCCAGCTCGGCCGCCGGTGCCGCTCCGGTCTCGCGCTCGAGCTGGGCACGGAGCGCCGCATGGCGGCGGAGCGCGGCCGCACGGCCGCGGACGCAGTACTCCGCTTCCACCGCCACGGCCATCGCGTCCTGGTCGCCGGGATCCCCCGCGAGCCAGCGCTCCGCGAGCGCGAGCGCCTCCTGCCAGCGCGACCGGCTCACGGCGGCGCGCGCCTCGTCGCGGAGTGCGTCGAGCGAGAGCCGGAGCAGCCGGTCGCGGGTCGCGGCGAGCCAGTCCTCGAACGCGGGCGCCTGGCGGATGGCCGCGCCGCGGAAGAACCGGCTCACCTCGAAGGTCGCCGCCGCCCTGGCGTCGCTCCGGGCGGCGGCAAGGAAGCGGAGCACATCGCAGTCGGGGGGCTCGGCGAGCCGCACGAACTGGCGGTCGGCGACCACGGCGTCGCCGAAGGCGGCCCGGAGCTGGCGCAACGCCTGCCGCAGCGATGCGCGCGCATCGTCGTCGCCGGCATCGCTCCAGAGGAGGGTCGCCAGGGCTTCCCGGGAGTGGGGACCGGGCTCCAGCGCGAGGTACGCGAGCAGGCCTACCGTCTTGAGACCGAGCGGGCCCGGGGGCGCGCCGGGCAGGGCGGCCGAGGGGTAGTCCAGCAGAGTCAGGACGAGGGCGGTCACGCGGATAAGGTACCGCCCGTTCACGGATCGGCAACCGCGATTCACGGTCGATTCACGGTGTCGCCGCATCTTCGCGCCACGATCCTGGCCATCGCAGGAGGCAGCCGTGGCGAAAGACCAGCGGCACGTCCGTCTGGAGCTCACTCCCGAGCAGCAGGCCGTTGTCGAGGATGCCACCGGCCGGAACGCCGAGGCGCTCGAGTTGAGCGTGGCGGAGCTGGTCGCCCGGCTCGCGCCGACCCGCCTGCTGCGGCCGTCAGGCAGCGCCCGGATCATTCAACCCTGACCGTTCCCCATACCGGAGGCGCCGCATGAGATTCCCGTCGCTCACTCGTTCCAGCATTCCGCTTCTCGCCGCGCTCGCCGTCGGCGTTCCCGTCGCTGCGGGCGCCCAGGGCATCGAGCAGCCGCGGATCCCGCTCCGGACGGCGCTCAACGAGCTCAGCGCCTTCCGCGCGGAGTACGTCGCGGCGGCCAACAAGCATGACCACGCGGCGCTCGGCTCGATGTTCGCGCCGGACGCGATCATGATCACCTCGCGCGGCGAGCAGCTGGCCGGCCGGGCGGCCATCGCCAAGATGCTCGAGGCGGACACGTCGTCGAGCTTCAGCATCAACTCCGACACGACCCGCGTCGTGGGCCACACCGCCTGGGATGTCGGGACCGTCACCACGGCCGAAGGCACCAGCCGGTACCTCGCGGTGCTTCGCCGCGGCCTCAAGGAGTGGCAGCTGGCGAGTCTTGCCGTCGTGCCGCAGAGCGGCGGAACGATGGGCTCGAAGTAGCGGGCAGCAGCGGTGAGTGGTGCGCGGGGCCCGGGCACTGCCGCCCGGGCCCCGCGCTGCGTCCGGCTGGTGGTTTGATCGGGGCCCGGCCGGGCCTAGAATGACTGGATGGGAACTTCGATCGCGGCACCGCCGCCCCGGGTCTGGCCCGGCGCCCCCGCGCCGCTCGGCGCCACCTGGGATGGCGAGGGTACCAACTTCGCGCTCTACTCGACCCATGCGACCGCGGTCGAGCTCTGCCTGTTCGATTCCGCCGACGCACCGCACGAGTCGCTCCGGGTGCCGCTCACCGAGCGCACCGACGAGGTATGGCACGCGTACCTCCCCGATGTGCGGCCCGGTCAGTGCTACGGCTACCGCGTGCACGGTCCCTACGATCCCGCCGAGGGTCACCGGTTCAATCCCGCCAAGCTGGTGCTCGACCCCTACGCGCGCGCCGTCAGCGGGCCGGTGCGATGGAGCGACGCGCTGTTCGGCTATCGGATCGGAGGTGACGGCGACTCGCCCGACCCGAGCGACAGCGCACCGGGAATGCCCCGCTCCATCGTGGTCGAGAATGCCTTCACCTGGGGCGACGACCGCCCGCCGCGCACGCCCTGGAACCGCACCGTGATCTACGAGTGCCACGTGAAGGGGATGACGGCGCTCCATCCGGAGGTGCCCGAAGCACTCCGCGGGACCTACCTCGGGCTGGCCACCGACCCCGTCATCGAGCACCTCCGCGCCCTCGGGGTGACTGCCGTCGAGCTCCTGCCCGTGCAGCAGTTCGCGGTCGACCGGCATCTGGTGGAGCGCTCGCTCACGAATTACTGGGGCTACAACACGGTCGGCTTCTTTGCGCCCGATGTCCGCTACGCCACCGGCTCGGGCGGCCGCGCGGTCGCGGAGTTCAAGTCGATGGTCAAGCGGCTGCATCGCGCGGGGCTCGAGGTGATCCTCGACGTGGTGTACAACCACACGGGCGAGGGAAACCACCTGGGGCCGACGCTCTGCTTCCGGGGGATCGACAACGCCGCCTACTACCGGCTCGACCCCGCCGATCCGCGGTACTATGTGGACTACACCGGCTGCGGCAACACCCTGAATCTCACCCACTCGCGGACGCTGCAGCTGGTGATGGACAGCCTGCGCTACTGGATGCTCGAGATGCACGTCGACGGCTTCCGGTTCGATCTCGCGGCGGCGCTCGGGCGCGACGCGGCGGAGATGAATCCCTTCGCGCGCTTCTTCGACGTGATCCGCCAGGACCCCGTCGTGTCGCGCGCGAAGCTCATCGCCGAGCCGTGGGATCTGGGCGAGAACGGCTATCAGCTCGGACGGTTTCCCGTGGGCTGGGCGGAATGGAACGGCCAGTACCGCGACACCGTGCGGCGCTTCTGGCGCGGGGACGCGGGCGAGATCGGCGCGCTGGCATCGCGGCTGGCCGGGAGCAGCGACGTGTACGAACCGTCCGGCCGCTCCCCCCAGGCCAGCATCAACTTCGTGACCTGCCACGACGGGTTCACCCTGCAGGACCTCGTGAGCTACGAGGCTCGACACAACGAGGCGAATCGGGAGGACAACCGCGACGGCCATCCCGACAATGCGAGCCGGAACTGGGGGGTCGAGGGGCCGTCGGACGCACCGCACATCGTCCGCACCCGCGAGCGGATCAAGCGGAACCTCCTCGCCACGCTCGCCTTTTCCCAGGGCGTGCCGATGCTCTCGCACGGCGATGAGATCGGCCGCACGCAGCTGGGCAACAACAACGCCTACTGCCAGGACAACCCGCTCAGCTGGGTGCACTGGGACCTCGACCGCACCGGGCGGGAGCTGCTCGAATTCACGCGGCGCGCCTTCCGGATCCGGGCCGCGAACCCGGTGCTGCGCCGCCGCGGCTATTTCCGCCATGACGCCAGTGCTCCGGCCGCCGAGCGCGACCTGTGGTGGCTGCGAGCGGACGGCGGGGAGATGACGGCGGAGGACTGGAACGACCGCGGCGCGCACGTGCTCGGCATGCTGATCCGGGAGAGCGCCACCGACGAACGGGACGAGCACGGCGAGCCGGCGGCGGGCGAGACGGTGCTCCTCCTCCTCAATGGCGGAAGCCGCACGCGGCGCTTCGTCCTTCCCGCGCTGGCCGATGCGGGCGCGTGGGAGGAGATGGTCAACACGGCGCGGGCGGGCGTCCGGCCGGTCCGCGAGGCCGCGGTCAGCCTCGTGGCGCACTCGCTGATGCTGCTTCGGTACCGGCCCACCGGCTGACGTGCCGCCGATTCTCTCGACCTACCGGCTCCAGCTCCACGCCGGCTTTCGCCTCGAGGACGTCCGCGCGCTGATCCCCTACTTCGCGGCGCTCGGCGTGACCCACCTGCATCTCTCGCCGGTGCTCGCGGCCCGCACCGGAAGCCAGCATAACTACGACGTCACCGATCCGACTCGCCTGAACCCGGCGCTCGGAGCCGAGGCCGAATTCATCGCGCTCGCGGACGCGCTGCGTTCGGCCGGCCTCGGCATCGTGCTCGACATCGTCCCCAATCACATGGCCGCCCACGCGGAGAATCCGTTCTGGGAGGACGTCCTCACGCACGGGAGCGCCTCGCGCTACGCGCGCTGGTTCGACATCGAATGGCGCGGCGGCGAACCGGGGCCGAGGCCCCGCATCGTCCTGCCGGTGCTGGGCGACCTCCGCGTGCGCGCGCTGGAGCGCGGCGAGATCACCCTGCGGCTTCGATCGGGCCGGATCCGCGTCGGCTACTTCGAACACGAGTGGCCGCTCGATCCGCTCACGCTCCATCCGCTGTTCGACGCCATCGCCCGCGCTGCGGAGGCGGGCGCCGCCGCGCCGGAGTCAGCCCGGGCGATCCGCGCGCACGGACGCATGCTCCGTGCACTCTCCAGGCAGCGAGGGCGCACGCCGGGGGAGCGGGAGGATGTCGCGCGGCGGGCCGACGGGGCCGCCGATCAGGTGGCGCAGCTCCTGGGGGAAGGGCCGGCCGCGCATTCGGCGGAGGCGGCCCTCCGCGCCTTTGCCGCGCCGCCGGATGGGCCGCGCCGTCTCCGCCGCCTGCTCGATGCCCAGGCGTACCGCATCGTGTACTGGCGGCGCGCCGCGCGCGAGATCAACTACCGCCGCTTCTTCGACGTCAACGAGCTCGTCGCACTGCACATGGAGGATCCGGAGGTCTTCGGGCAGACGCACGCGCGCCTGCTCGAATGGCGGGACGCCGGTGCGGTGGATGGCTTCCGCGTGGATCATCCGGACGGCCTGCTCGACCCGCTCGCCTACCTCCGCCGCCTGGCGGACGAGGCGTTCGACTGGCGGCCCGATGCGCGCTATCCGATCTACGTCGAGAAGATCCTCGAGCCGGGCGAGACGCTGCCGTCCGCCTGGCCGGTCTCCGGCACGACGGGATACGACTTCCTGAACGAGGTCGAGGGCCTCTTCGTGGATCGCGCCGGCCTGGCGCGGCTCGAGCGGGACTATCGCCGCCTCATTCGGCGACCGCTCACCTTCGCGCTCGTGGCCGAGGAGGGAAAGCGCGGGGCGCTTGGGCGCGGGCTGTCGCCCGGCGTGCGGCTGCTCGCCGCCCGCCTCGTGCGCCTCGCCGCGGATGCCGGCACGACGCTGAGTGTGGCCGCGGCGAGGTCCGCCCTGATCGAGGTCATCGCCGCCCTGGGCGTCTACCGCACGTACGTCGACCGGCACACGCCGGGGGGTTCGCCCGAGGATCGGCGCCGGCTGGCCGACGCGGTCGCGGCGGCGCGGTCGCGCGGAGGAGCGGCGGCGGCCCTCGACAGCCTGGAGCAGGCGCTCCTCGGCGGGCCCTGGCCCGATGGCGAGCGCGAGCAGCTCCGGCTCCGTTTCGTGCAGCGATTCCAGCAGCTCACCGGGCCCGCCATGGCCAAGGGCGTCGAGGACACGGCGTTCTACGCCTGGGCGCCACTCGCGTCCCTGAATGAAGTGGGCGGCGCACCGGACGCGCTTCCGGCCGACGCCGTCGCCGCATTCCATGCGTCGGCCGCGGCGCGGGCCCGCGTCTGGCCGGGGGCGATGCTCGCCACGACGACGCACGACACCAAGCGGAGCGCCGACGTGCGCTCCCGGCTCGACGTTCTGAGCGAGCTGCCCGATGAGTGGGAGGAGCGGCTCTACCGATGGCGGAGGCTCACCCGGCCGCTGCAGCGGCGCGATCGCGACGGCACGGCGCCCGACGCGAACACGCTCTACCTCTTCTTCCAGTCACTCCTCGGCATCTGGCCCGTCGGCCAGCCGATCGACGATGCGTGCCGCGGCGCGCTCGCCGCGCGACTCGGGGAGTACATGCTCAAGGCCGCTCGCGAGGCGAAGCAGCGAACGTCGTGGCTCGAGCCCGATGCGGCCTACGAATCGGCCCTCGCGGACTACGTCGCCGCGGCGCTCGATCCGGTCCGCTCGGGCCCGCTGCTCTCCGAGGTCGGTGAATTCGCCCGCCGGCTCGCCGAGACCGGGGCATGGAACGCTCTCGCGCGCACCGTGCTCCAGCTCACGACGCCGGGTATTCCGGACATCTATCAGGGGGACGAGCTCTCCAACCTGGCGCTGGTCGATCCCGACAACCGGCGACCGGTGGACTTTCCGCGGCGGCAGGCGGCGCTCGCCGAGGTGATCCGGACGTACGGCGCGGGGCAGGGGGCCGCGCGCGAGCTGGCCGCACTGGTCGCGCGGCCGTGGGACGGCCGCCTCAAGCTGCACGTCCTCCACCGCCTCCTGACCGCGCGGCGACAGCGGCCCGCGCTGTTCGTCGGCGCCGGCTACGAGCCGCTCGAGGTCCGGGGCGCCGCGGCGGGGAGCGTCCTCGCTTTTGCGCGTCGCGCCGGCGATGAGCGTCTCATCGTGGTGGTGCCGCGGCTCCTCGCGCGGCGCGGTGCGGCGGCGGGGACGCCGCCGGTGGGCGGGCGATTCTGGGAGGATACCGCGGTGACGCTGCCGGACGACGTCGCGGGAAGGCCGCTGGATTGTCTGCTGACGGGGCGCGTGCTGCGGCCCGCGGACACGATTCGCGTCGGGGAACTGCTCGCGCTCGTGCCGGTGGCTGCGCTCGCGAGCGCTACATCGCTCCGTTCGGCTCCAGAATGATGTAGGTGAGGGTATTGCCGGCGACGAAGAAGGGGGCGCCTCCCGCGGCGGCGAGGACCAGAGCGTGAATCAGGCTCGGGCTCGAGGTCGTGACCGTGAGCCCGACCTGCATCACGCCGTTCCCGCCGCTGGTCGAGCCGTCGGCGGGAACGAAATTCTCCCAGTCGATCGTGTAGCGTGGCCGGCTGAAGCTGAAGTTGCGTGGCAGGTAGGGCACGAGCCCCGGCGGCACGGTGCCGGCGGCGGCCTCGGCGGGCCACGCGTCGTGATCGGCCCAGTAGTTGTAGGCGGCGAGCCGGATTCCGTTGAGCTCGCTCGCCATCCCGGAGGCGGTGGCGCGATCGCGGATATCGATGTAGCGCAGGATGCCGATCGTCGACAGGATTCCGATCACGATCATCACGGTGAGCATTTCGATGAACGTGAATCCGCCCCGGCTCCTCACTTGCCCCTCCGGCGTACGACGTCGTAGCTGGTGCCGACGAAGGCCTTCAGCGAGCCCGTCGATCGGTAGATGACCGCAATGTCGCCGTCGGCGGCGTTGAGCTCGAAGATTCCCTCGCGCGATGGCTGGTAGGCCACTCCCGGCATGACGGCCCCGGCTTCGACCAGCGTCGCCGGCAGGCGGCCGTGCTCGCGCTGATAGCGGATGACCCGCTGCGCCTCCAGGGCCACCGCCAGCCGGAGACTCGCCTCGCGCACCGCCGGCGGCTCATCCGGCGGCGGCGCGAGCCCGAGCCACTCGGGTTGTGCAAGCCAGATCACGCCGGCGCCCGCGAGTGCCAGCACCAGCGCGACCCACGCGAACGGCCTGGTGCGGAGCGGGCGGCGGGGTGTCCGGTCCGTGTCGCGGCGCTCCGCATCGGCCTTCAGGACATCCTGATACGCATCTATGAGCGCGCGCTTCTCGGGCGACGGCGGCGGGGGTGCAGTCATCGGCTCGGCGGTTGGGGCGGATGTTGAGATTCGGGTCGTGTATAAGTACGATGGACGCGCGCTGCGGGCAACCGGTGGAGCACACGACGGCGGGGGACGCACAATGAAGATCGGCGGCGCGATCCGGGTCCCCGGCGACAAGAGCATCACTCAGCGCGCCCTCCTCCTTGCGGCCCTCGGCGGCGGCACGAGCACGCTCAGGGGCGCGCTCTCCTCGCTGGACACCCGCGCCGCCGCCCGCGTCCTCCGATCGCTCGGCGCCGGCGTGTCTCCTCTGCGCGACGGGCGGGTCGTGCGCGTGGCCGGGAGGCGGCGCTTTGCCCCGCCGCCGTCCGCGCTCGACTGCCGGAACTCCGGGACCGTCGCGCGGCTCCTCCTCGGCCTGCTCGCCGCCCATCCCTTCTCCGCGCTCGTGACCGGCGACCGATCGCTGCGCCGACGGCCGATGGGTCGTGTGACCGAGCCGCTCGCCGCCATGGGCGCCCGCTTCGAGGGCGACGCCGGGCATCTGCCCATCCGGATCCGGGGCGGGGCGCTCCGGCCTCTCCGCTGCCAGCTGCCGGTATCGAGCGCCCAGCTCAAGAGCGCGCTCTTCCTGGCCGGTGTCGCCGGCGCGGTACCCGTGGCCGTCCGGGAGCCGGAAGGGCGCTCCCGCGATCACACCGAGCGCATGCTCCGCGCCTTCGGCTACAGCGTGACCGAAGACGGCGGGTGGATCGCGTTCGAGCCCGACGGCCGGCTCTCGTCGTTCGACTTCACCGTGCCGGGCGACTTCTCCTCGGCCATCTTTCTGGCGGGCGCGGCGGTGCTGGCGGAAGCCGGCAGCCTCCGGATCACCGGCGTCGGCCTCAACCCCACCCGCACCGGCGCGCTCCAGGTGCTCGGGCGCATGGGCGCGCAGCTCGCCGCGGAGCCGATGGCCGACGTCCTCGGCGAGCCCGCCGGAGATCTAGTGGTCGCGCCGTCGGCGCTCATCGGCACCACCGTCGGGGCCGGGGAGATTCCGGGTCTCATCGACGAGATCCCCATGCTCGCCGTGCTCGCCTCGCGCGCGAGCGGCCACACGACCTTTCGTCACGTCGGGGAGTTGCGAGTGAAGGAGAGCAACCGGCTGGCGCTCATCGCCGACAATCTGCGAGCCGTGGGTGGCCGTGCGGAGGTGTGCGGCGACGACCTCCACGTCGACGGCACCGATCGGCCGCCGCGCGGGCGCGTCCGAACCGACGGCGACCACCGCATCGCGATGGCCTTCAGCGTGCTCGGGACGCTGCGCGGGGCGCGCATCGCCGTGGACGACCCCGACTGTGCGGCGGTGAGCTATCCCGGGTTCGCCTCGGCGCTCCGCGCCGTGGGAGGCCGCCGGTGAGCGGGACCGTCATCGCGATCGACGGGCCGGCCGCGTCCGGCAAGTCGAGCACCGCCCGGGCGGTGGCGGAGGCGCTCGGCTTCGCCCACCTCGATTCGGGGTCGCTCTACCGGGCCGTGACGCTGGTGGCGATCGGCGAGGGGGAGCGGCGCGGCACCGATCCCGCCGGCGTCGACCCCGATACGACACTCCGCTCGGCGGAGGATCGCGGGCTCCTCCTCTATCCCGACGGCGCGGGCTTCGCGGCGTACCTCGACGGTGTGCCGGTGGATGGCCCCATCCGCGAGCCGGCGGTGACGCGCTACGTCTCCGCCGTGTCGGCGATGCCGGCGGTGCGGGAGTGGGTCAACGCGCGCCTCCGCTCCCTCGTGCGCTCGGGCCGGAACGTCGTGGTCGACGGCCGCGACATCGGCACGGTCGTGTTTCCCGATGCCCCCCTGAAGGTGTTCCTGACCGCGTCACCCGAGGCCCGCGCCGGGCGGCGCATCAGCCAGCGGGGGCATGTGATCGACGTCGACGAGCTGGCCCGCGAGACCGCCGCGCTCGCCGCCCGCGACGAGGCGGACTCGGCGCGGCCGGTCGCACCCCTCCGGCGGGCCGACGATGCGGTGGACATCGATAGCACCCGACTCACCTTCGAGGAGCAGGTCGGCCGGATCGTCGCCCTGGCGCGGGAGCGCCTCCACGCGGGCTGAAATCCCGTTCTCCCAGCAGCTTGCGGTGCCCGGGGCCGGCGGGTATTTTTGCTGGCTTCCCTCCCGGCACTCCGCCGGCTGGGGTTCACTCTTCCCGCGGCTCGTCCGGCGCGGCGTTACCACAAGGATGTCAGACATTCTCATGCTCGACCAACTCGACCCCTCCACCGAGAAGTTCACCTCCCCCACCGGCCTCCGCGTCCGGCAGGACCTCTACGACGAAGACTACTCCGACGCCGATTACGAGCAGATGCTCTCGATGTACGAGGGCACCATGGCGTCGATCGTCGAAGGCGAGATCGTCAAGTCGAAGGTCCTTCGCGTCACCGACAACGCCGTCATCCTGGACGTCGGCTTCAAGTCGGAAGGCTCCGTCCCCCTCGACGAGTTCAAGGACCCGCAGTCGCTCAAGGAAGGCGACGAGGTCGAGGTCTTCCTCGAGCACCTCGAGGACCAGGAGGGCGCGGTCGTCCTGTCGAAGAAGAAGGCCGACTTCATGCGGGTCTGGGAGAAGATCCGCGTGGCG
>JAICUF010000163.1 GCA_025935995.1 Gemmatimonadales bacterium | reverse complement strand
CCGCCTCGCGGCGGTGGCGCTCCTCCTCGGCGGACTCCTGCTCGATACCGTCGACGGCGTCGTCGCCCGCGCCCGCGGCGAGACGAGCCTCCTCGGAAGCGTGCTCGACATCGCCGCAGACCGCACCTACGAGCTGGTGCTCTGGATCTGGTTCGCCGCCCTCGGCCTGGTCCCCGTCATCATCCCGGCGATCGTCGCCGCGCGGACGGCGCTCACCGACGCGCTGCGGAGCGTCGGCGTGGCCGAGGGGGCCGCGCCGCTCACGCAGCACCGCACGACGCTCGGCCGGTTCCTCGTGGCGTCCACCTGGATGCGAACGGGGTACGCAATCTCGAAGGTCGCCGCCTTCTGCGGACTCGGCCTCGCGCTCGCGCGGCCCGACTGGCCGCTGCTGGCACCCGCCCGCGCCGCCGCGTGGGCGACCGCCGCGCTGTGTGTGGTACGCGGCCTTCCGGTGCTGGCGCATGCGGCGCGCGCGGAGGCGGGTCGCCGCGCGCGCGACCTCACCCCCGCGCCAGCGCCACGCCGAGCGCGATGAGCGATACGGCGAGCGCGGCGGCGGCGATCGCGAAGAGGAGCCGGTCGCGGGCGCGCGCCAGCGCCGCCCCCGCCGCTCCGCCCTGGGGCTCGCCCTCGAAGAGCGATTGCGCCATCACCCGCTCCGCCGCGACCACGCTCTCCATCCCCTGGACGAAGTGGCGCTGCTCGATGCGCTTGTCCGCGTCGGGCCCGGGCTCGAGCGTCGCGATCTGCGCCGCCTTGAGCACGGCGTTCTTGATGTCGCCGCCACTTCGGGCAAAGCGCTCGGCCAGCGCCGGGAAGTCGACGTCGGGCGCGAGCGGCGTCTTGGTGGCGTGAAGCTGGGCTCGCCAGATCCGCTCCCGCTCCCCGAGCCCGGGCATCTCGAAGCGGATGTGGTGCCGGATCCGCCGCTCGAAGGCGGGATCGATGTTGCTGGCGAGATTGGTGGCGAAGATGACGACGCCGGGAAACCGCTCCAGCTCGCTCAGGAGGACGGCGACCGTGGCGTTCGAGTCCCGCTCGTAGCCCTGGCTCAGGTTGGTGAAGCGCCGCGCGGCGATCGCGTCCGCCTCGTCGAAAAAGAGGACTGCGCCCGATTCCGCCGCCTCGCGGAACACCGCCGCGACGTGCTTGGCGGTCTGCCCCGCCCAGCGCGATTCGAGCTCGGCGTAGCGCACCACCAGCAGCTTCCGGCCCAGCGTCGCCGCGATCGCCTCGGCGGCGATCGTCTTGCCGGTGCCCGGTGGCCCCGCGAAGTGGAAGGCGAGGCCCAGCCCGCCGCCGTGCCGCTCCGCCAGTCCCCACTGCTCGAAGATGAGATCCTGTTTCCGGATGAGCGCGAGGGCGTGCCGGATCGCCTCCAGCGTCGGCGGCGGCAGGATCACGTCGGCGAAGGTGCGGCGCGGAGCCAGCGTCTCCACCAGCTGCCGCCGGCCGAAGAAGAGGTCGCGGAGCGCGTCGCTCACTGCGCACCCGCGAGGACGGATTCGAGGCGCTCGATCAGCGCCGTCTGCGCGGGATTGAGTCGCACCCGCGCGTCCGCCGGCCCGAACCACGCGCAGCGATCCACCTCGGGGAAGGTGATCCAGCGACCCGAGCCGCGCGGCCACTCGGACCGCGTTTCGTTGCTCACGGCGAGCGCGGGATCGAGATCTCCCTCGCAGGCCCACGCGTGCACCACCTTGCCCGCCTTCTGGCGGACCGATCCGAGACTGACGAACGGTCCCACGGGAATCGTGCCCGTCTCCTCGGCAAACTCCCGCCGCGCCGCCGCGAGGAGATCCTCGCCGTCATCGGCCACGCCCTTGGGAATGGTCCATGCGCCGGCGTCGCGACTGGCCCAGAACGGCCCGCCCGGGTGCGCCAGGAGCAGCTCGAGCCCTTCCTCCCGCCGGCGAAACAGCAGGAGGCCGGCGCTCACCTTCTCCCGGCGCGCCATACCCCCGTTATCGTGCAGGCCATGTCCCCCGCCCTTCCCCCGGTGCTCGCCGTCATCGGCTTCGCCTTTCTCATCATCACGCTCACGGCGCTCGCCCGGCGCCTGCCCGTGCCGACGCCCATCCTGCAGGTCGTGGCGGGCCTCCTGGTCGGGCTGCTGCCCGGCAGCTCGCTGCCGGCCCTCGATCCCGAGCTCGTCTTCCTGGTCTTCCTCCCACCCATCCTGTGGTCCGCGGCGTACGGCACTTCGCTCCGCGAGTTCAAGAGCAATCTGCGGCCGATCTCGGTTCTCGCGGTGGCGCTGGTGCTCGCCACCGCCGTCGCGGTCGCGGTCGCGGCGCGCGCGCTCCTTCCCGGCCTGCCCTGGGCGGTTGCGCTCGCGCTCGGAGCCATCGTCTCCCCGCCCGACGCCATCGCCGCCGAGGCGATCATCACGCGGCTTCCGGTGCCCCGGCGCCTCATCAGCGTCCTGGCGGGCGAAAGCCTCGTCAACGACGCCTCGGCGCTGATCCTCTACCGCACCGCGGTGCTGGCTGCCGTCACCGGCTACTTCAGCCTGGGCGAGGCGATCGTCCGCTTCTTCATCGATGCCGGCATCGGCATCCTGGTCGGCCTCTTCGTGGGCTGGCTCATGCTCCGCGCCGCGCGCATCACGCGCGACTCGCTCACCGAGGTCCTGGTCGGCCTGCTGGGCCCCTACGTCGCCTGGGTCTCCGCGGAGTCGCTGCACGTTTCGGCGGTGCTCGCCTGCGTCGCCGGCGGGCTCTATGTGCGGCAGCGTTTCTCGACCGCCGTCACGCCGCTCACGCGGATCCAGACCCGCGCCGTCTGGAATCTGCTCATCTTCCTGCTCAACGCCGTGATCTTCATCATGCTCGGCGTCCAGTTCGGCGAGCTGATGGCCGCCGTGCCGGGCCACGCGCTCGCGGCCGTCGCCCGCGCGGGGCTCGCCGTGAGCGCCGTGGTCATCGCGGTGCGGCTCGTGTGGGTGCCCACGCTCGCGCTGCTGCCGCGCCTGACCCGGCCCGCCCGGCGCCGCGGACCGCCCCCGCATCCGCGCGAGCTCTTCCTGCTGAGCTGGACCAGCATGCGCGGCATCGTCTCGCTCGCCGCGGCCTTTGCGCTGCCGCTCACCCTCGCCGGCGGCGCTCCCTTCCCGCGACGCGCCGAGATCATCCTCATCACCGTCACCGTGATCGTGGTGACGCTCGTGCTGCAGGGGCTTACCCTGGCGCCGCTCATTCGCCGGCTGCGCTTTCCGCCGGACGACGCGCGGAACGCCGAAGAGCGCTTCGCGCGGGCCGAGGCGCTGCGGCTCGGACTGGAAAGGCTGGAAGACCTGTCGCGCGAGCCCTGGGCGGGAACGGCCGACGTGCGGCGCATCCGGGAGGAGTTCCGCGATCGCATCCGCCGCCTCCAGGACGGCACGGACGAGGGGAACGACCCCTGGTGCCGCCTCCGCGGCGCCATCCTCGACGCCGAGCGGCGGGGACTGATCCGGCTCCGGAACGAGGATGCGATCTCCGATGAGGTGCTGATCGAGCTGGAGCAGGAGCTCGACCTCGAGGCGCTCCGGATCGGCGCCGGCGAGCGCCGCTAGACGAGCTCCCGACCGGCGGGCCGCGCGGTCGCCCCGTCGTCGAGCCGGTCGAGGCGGTCGAGGCGCTCCACGTCCACCGTGAGCGTATCGTCGGGCGACCCCACGAACATGTTGGCGAAGGCGACGTCCCATCGCACTTCATCCCAGTAGTACGAGCTGCGCGCCGTGAGCCGGGTCGAGAAGGTCTCGTCCAGCCCCGTGATGAGCACGAGGAACTCCGCCTCGGCCTCGCGAAGCCGTTCAGGGGTGATGCCGCGGAGCGGGCTCTCGTGGTCGATCGGGTGCACGATCGTCCAGTGCAGGGTGAAGAACTCGACCTCGTGCCGCTCGAGCGCGAGCTGGCGGAAGCGCCGCTGCCGCACGCCGTCCACCTCCTCGAACCAGGCGAGGCTCACACGCGCCCGCACCTCGCTCAGCTCGCTCGGCCGCACGTTGATGAT
>JAICUF010000010.1 GCA_025935995.1 Gemmatimonadales bacterium | reverse complement strand
GATCGCGCGTTCGCCGTAGTCGAGCAGGGTCTGCAGCTCGGCGCGCGAGAAGGTGCCGTGCTCGCCGGTGCCCTGCACTTCGACATAGTCGCCCGGGGCGCGCATCACGATGTTGGCGTCTACGCCGGCGTCCCGATCCTCGAGATAGGCCAGGTCGCAGCGGACCTCGCCTTCCACGACGCCCACCGACACGGCGGCGATCAGCGCACCGAAAGGCGAGGCGGCGCCGGTCCGGCGCGCGAGCCACGTGCAGGCGTCCGCCAGCGCGACGCAGCCGCCGGTGATGCTCGCCGTCCGGGTGCCGCCGTCGGCCTGCAGCACGTCGCAGTCGATCCGGATGGTGTACTCGCCGAAGGCCATCGTGCCCATGGCGGCGCGGAGGGAGCGGCCGATGAGGCGCTGAATTTCCTGGGTGCGCCCGCCGGGCCCGTTCCGCTCGCGCGAGGTACGCTCGGCCGTGGCTCGGGGCAGCATCGAGTACTCGGCCGTCACCCAGCCCTCGCCGCTTCCCTTCTTGAAGCCCGGCACGCCGGTCTCGACGCTCGCGGTGCAATGCACGAGCGTCCCGCCCATCCGGATGAGACAGGAGCCCTCGGCGTACGGATTGGCCTGGCGCTCGAGAACCACCGGGCGCAGCTGGCCCGCGGCCCGCCCGTCGGGGCGCACCACTACAGGGGCTCGGCGGCGCGGGGCCGGAAGACGAAGGCGCGGTGCATGAGGAAGAGGTTCACACTGTCGCGGTACTGAGTCTCGATGATGATCTGCCTCGGGTTGCCGCCGCGGGTGATCCGGAAGCTGCGAGCCGCCGTCGGCAGCTCGAGCTCCTCGGCCTTGGTCAGGAGACGGCGGCGGATGACCGGGTCCGGAAGCGTCGGAGCGAGTCGCGCCTGGGTGCGCATTTCATCGAGCAGCTGGTACTGGCGCCAGTAGAGCTCGCCGATGCTCACGCCGTAGTACAGTGCCGCGACGAAGACGAGGAGCGAGATGAGGCACCCGAGATTGCTGGCTCCGGCGGTCCCGCGCGATCCGGTCACCATTGCGATTGCGCCCCCTCGACGATGTTGACGACCAGCCGGTCGAGCGCCTTGCGCCGCCCGTCGGCTTCCTGGCCCTGCTCGTAGTCTCCCTCGACGGTGAGCCCGCTCCGCTGCCAGAGGGTGCGGTTCGATTTCTGGTCCACGATCTCGACCGACACGGTGATCTGAACGAGCCGGCGGGTCACCGTCACCGTGCTGGCCGTGGCGCTGCCGGTGTAGGCCACCGGCAGATCCGGCTCGTAGCGCGTGATCGAGCCGCGCACGAGCGCATCCGCCTGTTCCTCACCCGCCTGGCGAAGGCCGAGCCGGTTCTCGACCGCATCGCGGACCGCCGCCGAGATCTGCTGCGTCAGCGTGGGCTCCGGCGTGAGGTTGTCGAACGGCAGGACCGCGACGGTGCGGATCGCGGGCGGGAAGCCGCCGCCGCTGAAGCCATAGCAGCCGACCGCGGTGAGAAGACTAATGCTGGCCAGGACGCCAGAGATCAGGCGCGAACGCAGGTGGCGTAGCACTCGAGGTGAAGGTGAGGTCGAGCCGTGCCGGCACGCTGGGCACCGTGAGCCGCGCCGACACCGGCCGTCCGTCGGCGCCGAGGGTGGCGTCCACCCGACCGACGACCCGGCCGGCCTGTCGCACCTCGGCCCGCAGACGCGGGGCGGCCCCCGTGGTGCGCGCGTAGGCCACCGTGTCCTTGCCGGCAACGTAGCGCCAGGTCGTCGCCGTCGAATCGCGGCGCCCGCTCAGCTCGGCACCATCGGGCGGCATGCGCGCCATGCCGAACATTGCCCACATGAGCGGGTAGCTCGGCACCAGGCGGGCGATGGCGTCGGGCGGGTCGGTCCACACCGCCGAGTCTCCCACGACCACCGCGGCGGCGCGTCCCGCGCCGAACGGTCCGGCGACATCGAGGCGGACCGAGTCGGGGGCCGCGAACCGCACGGTACCGCGTCCGCCCGCCGCTCCCCGCTCGTCTCGGAGCTGCCAGCGGAAGCGATCGAGCCGATGCCCCTGAGCCCACGTCTCCCGGACCCATGTGCGCACGTCGGCCTCGCTGGCCGGCGCCGCGTCCGGTGAGACGAGCACCGGGGGGGCTTTCGGGCCGCAGCCTCCGACAGCCACCGCAAGATAGAGAGCTACGGTGCGGCGGTCAAGCAAAAAGCGTTGCAGCATCAGTAGTTATAACCGAAGAAGAAGGAGACGAAGCTGCGCTTCTGGTCCTCGGAGGAGAGGCCGTAGCTGCCGAATCCGCCGTTCGTGAACCGCCGGCCGACATCGAGGCGCAGCACCGCCAGCGGAAAGAGGGCCAGCCGCACGCCGAACCCGTAGCTTCCGATGAGCGGGCGCGACGCGCGGTCGAGGAACCAAGCGCGGCCAGCGTCGAAAAACAACGCCCCCTGGAACTCGGGCAGGCGGAAATCCCCGAAGGGGAAACCGAGGGTCAGGCTGCGAAGCAGCGGGAATCGCAGCTCGGAGTTCGCCATGTAGGCCTGCGACCCGACGATGTAGCCGAAATTCGGGTAGCCGCGCAGTCCCATGGTGCCGCCGATGTTGAGGCGGCGGGGGCGATCCCCGCTGCTGTAGAAGGCGAGCAGCCGGGTCGCGTAGCTGACGCGGCGGCCGATCCGGAGATACTTCCGGAGATCGGCGCTCAGGAGGAAGCTGTCGAAGCGGCCGTTGGTGAAGTCGCTCGACACGCCGGCCGTGAGCGCGATCCGGCCGCCGTCGATCGGGCCGGACTCGATCCACAGCGAATTGTCGCGCACGAAGCTCAGATAGTGGGACGCAATCCAGCCGACACGCCGAGGCGTCGCGACGGGCAGCGTGAAGTCGGTGCGGTCCGAATGCTCCAGCACCAGCGTCCCCTCGATCCTCGAAAAGCGCGTGAGCGGATACCTCAGCAGTCCCACCGCTCCCACCGCCGTCTCGATGTACGAGACAAACTGCTCGCCCTCGTAATTGCGCCCCGCCGTGCGGAACCCGCCGACGCCCCAGTTCACCCGATGACGCTGATTCAGATACAGCCCGGTGACGTTCAGGTTCTCGATGAAGCTGCCAAGCCCCTGCCCCTGGAACGACGCGACGCTCCCGAAGATCATGTTGTCTCCGAGGAGGTCGCTGAGCAGGAAGGCGGCACCCTGGGCGCCGCCATAGCCGGGCACGAAGATCACGTCCCCGGCAGCAAGATCCAGGGTATAGCGCGAGTGGTAGGGCGCGTTGACGACGGGGCTCGCCGCGGCGCTCGTATCGCCGGCGGCCGGCCACGTCCACGCGGCGACCGCCGGCGCCGCCAGGTCGGCCGGCGCCGGAAACGTTTCCGCGCGCGCGGCGCTGTCGGGCGGATAGGCGTAGACGCTGAAGCTGCCCTCGTTGAATCCTCCGACCAGGAGCCCGCGCGCGCCGGGGAGCGGGGCGGGATCGAAGGCGCCGGTCCACGCGGAGGTCTCCCGCCGGCCGGCTCCGGTCGAATCGATGGAGAAGACGTTGAGCACGCCATCCCGGTCGGAGGTGAAGTACACGCGGCCGTCGTGCCCCCAGACCGGCGCCTCGTCGACCCAGTGGCCGCGCGTGAGCTGGCGGACCGCGCCGGTGGCGAGCTCCAGGCGGAAGAGATTCGCCGCCCCGTCGAGCCCGCCCTCGGCTCGATCGGAGGCGAACACGATCGCACGACCGTCGGGACTCGGCGCCGGATCGGTGTCCTGGTAGGGATCGCGGGTGACGGCCTCGAGCGTGCCGTCGGGCATCGCCACCCGGTAGATGTCGGAGACGCCCCCCTCGGACAGTCCGCTGAACACCACCGAGCCGTCCGCGAGCCAGGCGGGCGAGAGGATCGAGACGAGCGACGGAAACTGGTAGCGGCCGACCATGCGCCGCCGGCGGAGATCCCAGACGACGAGCGCGTCACGGTCCTTGTAGCGCGCGGAGAAAAGGAGCAGCCCCGGTCTCGACGCGTCGATGCGGCTGTCGAAGGGATGGAACGATTCGAGCGCCGCGGACCGGCCGGCGATGGCGACGGACCTCGCCCGCCCCCGATCGAGGTCCTTGCGATAGATGGTGAGGTAGCCGGTGATGGGCGACATGTACACGGCCTCGCCGGCGCGGTCGGCGGCCGCGCCGGAGCGGGTGGTCGTGTCGGCCAGCCAGGACGGCTTGATGGCGAGGTCCGCGACCTTCCTCGCGAGGAGCGGCATCGGCTCGTGCGACTGCGCCGTCGGATAGTAGGCGCGCCGCATGGCGAGCTGGAACTCCGCGCTCAGCTGCTCCAGCGTGCGGCCGTAGATCGCCTCGATCGCCTTCTCGAAGTTCTCGTGCTGCGCGAGCTCGCGGTACATGAGCGCCGCGCGCCAGTCGCCGTAGGTCTGACCCAGCCACCGGTGAATGCGCCCGCCCAGGGGATAGACGATCACGCTGTTGACCCAGGCGAGCTGCTCCAGCGTCGGCAGGCGCCCGGTGAGCGTGAGATCGCGGAGCACCATCTCGTCGCGCGCGTCCTCGCCGGCGGACCAGTACTCGGCGAGCCCCTCGGTCCACCAGAGCGGGAGCTCGACGTGGCCGGCCCGCGGCGACTGGTAGTAAGCCTCCGTCTGGAAGCTCATCTGGAAGACGTGGGTCAGCTCGTGACGGATGGTATGCCGGAACTCGGCGATGTTGCCGCGAAACGGCAGCGTGACCCGCCGCTTCAGGAAATCGGTCGCGCCGAGGAGTCCCTCGGGCGGCGTGAACGGGAGGACGTTCGTCTGCTCGAAGTCGACGTGCGAGGCATAGACGATGAGCGGGATCCGCGTGCCCACCTCGTGCCCGAAGCGCAGCGCGAGGGTATCGTAGCTCTCCTCGGCATAGCGCAGTGTGAGGGGCGCGAGCTCGGCTTCGGAGGGGTAGTAGTAGAGGTCGACGTGCGCGCCCTTGAGGATGCGCCAGTCGAAGCGGCGGTACTGGACCTTGTTCTGATCGAAGGCGAAGAACTGCGCGGCGCCCGGCGCGGGTCGGAGCAGGAACGCGCCCAGTGCGAGGGCGAGGGTCGTCCACCTCATGGTCGTGTCACCGGCGAATGGTACGGATTACATCACCCTGAGTGATGCGGTAGAGCGGGCCGATATTCCCGGTGACGCGTCCGAACACGGTATAGACACCATCGAGGTGGGGCTGGGCGCTGAGATTGATGAACCATTGCCCGGCTCCGGTGTCCGGCCCTGACAGGGCCATGCCGAGGACAGGGACATCGTACCGCACGCGGTTGATCTCGTCGCGAATGGCTCCGCCCGGGCCGCCCCACCCATCGCCGCGGCGATCCCCATCCTGAATCACGAAGTTGGGGACGACGCGGTGCCACCGGTTGCCGTCGAAGTAGTGCCGGTCCACCAGGCCGAGGAAATTGGCGACGGTGAGCGGCGCATCCGGGCCGAGGAGCTCGAGCTCGATCGACCCGCGATCGGCGCTCTCGATCGTGACGTGAGGGTGGGTCGCCTCGTAGGTCCCGAACACGTAGCGCCGCGCCAGGTCGCGATAATCCTGAAGCGTTCGGCCCGTCGTGATCGGGTAGCCGGGGCCCCAGCGTCGCGCCGCCGCGGGCCAGTTGGCTTCGGCCCAGCGGCGCACCAGGTAGTCGGTCGGGCGCGGGAGGCCCGCGAGAACGTCTCGTTCGACCTGCACCCGGGCGGGCTCGGAGCTTCCGGCGATGGCCGCGAGGGCGCCGAGCGCGGATTCCGCCGCCTCGGGAAACGAGTCGCGGGCGCTCGCGCGGACGGCCGCACGGAGCGCCGCGATGTCGGCCGGGTCGGGGGCGCGCGCCAGCACGTCGGCCGCCACGCTCCGGACGGCGGCGTCGGCGCTCGAGAGCAGCGACCGTGCGGCGGCGATCATGGCCGGCGTCGGCCGGCCCGCTCCCGCAGTCCAGTTCTGGAGCGCCGATGCGACGACGCGCGGATCACGGTCCCCCAGGAATCGGCCGCCATCGTGGGTTCGAGCGATGATCGCCTCCGCGGCCACCGCCCGCTCCCGCCAATCGGTACTGGATGCCCAGGATGCGAGCGGCGCGGCGGCACGTGCGCTGTCCACGCGGGCCAGCCCAAGCAGCGCCTCGGAGCGAACGGCAAAGCCTTCGCGGGCGACGAGGATGCGGGCCAGGGCATCGGCCGCCGCGGATCCGCCGAGCTGGCCGAGAGTGGTCGCCGCCTGCACGCGAACGTTGGGCTGCGGGTCGCCGAGCCGCGGCGCGATTCGCTCCGCGTAGCGCGGGTCCCTGAAGGTGGCCAGGGTCCGAAGCGCGTTGACGCGTACCCCCGCATCAGGGTCGTCGGCTGCCCGCGCGGCAATGTCGGCCAGCGTGGCGGGCGCGAGCCGGGCGGAATCGGCGTAACTCCGCGTGAGCGCGCGGATGGCCAGCGCACGAACGACGGCATCGTCATCCTGGGCGGCGGCGATGAGGCGGTTCCCGGCGGACGCCGGATGCAGCCGGGCAAGCGAATAGACGGCACCGTACCGGATCGCGTCGCTGCTGTCGGCGCTGAGCGGAAGCAGCTCGGCCACGGGCGCGAGCGGCCCGAGGCGCCAGGCCTCGAGCGCAATGCGCGCCACGAGGTCGTCCCGATTGGGGAAGCCGAGCGGCGCGCGCCGCTGAAGGATGGCGGTCAGAAAGTCGGCCGCGCCGCGCCCGCCGATGCGACTGAGCGCGGTGATCGTCTCCTCTGCCGAGGGCGCGTCGAGCGCCGGAGGATTTCGGAGGCGGTCGGTCAGTGGGCCGATCGCAGCCGTGTCGCCGATGAGTCCGAGCGCGAAGACGGCGGCGACGCGCACCGTGGTGTCGGGGTCCACCAGGAGCGGCACCAGAAGCTCGACGCCCTGCGCGTGTCCCAGCCGACCGACCGACATCGCGGTGGTGGCACGCACGGTGGAGTCGGGCGACGCGAGGCCCGCCCGCAGCGCGGGCAGATCCCACCGACGCGCATCCTCGGCCGCAAGCACGGGCGCGAGCGTTTCCACGGCGCCGGCCGTCTGCCCCTCGAGCGACACCGCCGAGAGCACGAGTGGAACCGCGCAGCAGAGCATGGAACGAAGGGTCACGACGACTCCGGACCTTGTCAGAGGATTCGGACGGGATCGGGCACAGCGCGGAGCAGGCGCCGCACGCTTTCGGGCAGCCGGGCGGGCGCCATCGCGGCATCGAGCGACATCATCGCGGTCGTCGCGGTGGCGAGCAGCCGACCCGACTCCGCGTGCTCCACGGCGTAGCCGAAGGTGACGCGGCGGGATGCGACCTCGCGGACCCAGCAGCGAACGCGGATGAGGTCATCGTACCGTGCCGGCTGGCCGAAGCGGATGGCGAGCTCGCCGACGGCGAGCCGGTAGCCGGTCTCCTCCACCGCGCGGTAGGCCATGCCGGCTTCGCGGAGATGCTCGGTCCGCGCGATGTCGAGCCAGACCACGTAGCGCCCGTGGTACACCACGCCCATCTGATCGGTCTCGGAGTAGTTGACTCGGACCAGCGTGGTGGAGATTCCGCTCGGATCCATGGTAGACGCTCTCCCGAAACGCGCACGCACGCGGTTGCGACCCCGGCGAGGGCGCCGGTATCTTCGGCCGTGCCCGGACACACCCTCGTGGTTCTGGCCGACGCGCATGTCGGCCCCGCGTCGTCGCCCGCCGAGGCGTCGCTGCTCGCCTTTCTCGACGCCGTGCCGGCGCTGGGCGACGCCCTCCTGATCGGGGGTGATCTCTTCCAGTTCTGGTTCGCGTGGCGTCACGCGATCCCGCGACGCGCCTTCCCCGTCGCGGCCCGGCTCGCGGAACTGGCTCGGCGGGTGCCGGTGGTGATCGTCGGCGGCAATCACGACCGCTGGGGCGCACCGTTCTGGAGCGATGTCCCCGGCATCCGCTACCATCCCCGCTCCCTTCGCTTCGAAGGAGGCGGCCGGCGGATCCTCGCCCTGCACGGCGACGGCCTGCGCGCGCGGCGCGGACTTCGCCCGGCACTGCAGCGGATGGTCAACCATCCGGCGACATCCGCGGTGTACCGCTGGGTCCATCCCGACGTGGGGGTGCCGCTCGCCTACGGCGCAGCGCCAGTGCTCGGCGGCGGCCCCGCCACACCCGAGCGACGGGCAGAGCGCGCCCGCGCTCAGCGCGCCTGGGCCGAGGCGGCGCTCGCCGCGGACCCGGCGGCCGACGTGCTCATCATGGCCCACACCCACGTCCCCGCGCTGGTGGAAGTCGGCGGCGGCCGGCTCTACCTCAACCCGGGTGCGTGGGCCGAAGGACTGTGGTATGCCACGGTCTCCGCGTCCGCGGCCCAGCTTCTCCAGTTCGACGGCTAGCCCAGCGGCACGATCTCGGCTTCGGTCAGCCGCTCGCCGATGAAGCGCGAGCCGACAGCCCGGAAGCGCGCGGCATCGTCGCTCACGACGAATCGATGCTCCGGAGTCGCATCCGCCTCGGCCGCGAGTCCCTCGCGCCGCAGCACTTCCTCCACCACATGCGCCGTCTCGGCGCCGCTGTCGATCAGCATCACGCCGGGGCCGAGCTCCTCCTGCAGGAGGGGGCGCAGCAGCGGATAGTGCGTGCAACCGAGCACCAGCGCCGATATGCCGGCATCCCGGAGCGGTGCCATGTACTCGGCGGCGATGAGCCGCGCGGCCGGGTGCTCGAACCATCCTTCCTCCACCAGCGGCACGAAGAGCGGACAGGCCTGCTGCTCGACGCGGGCGTCGGGCGCGCGGTTCCGGATGGCACGGGCGTAGGCGTTGCTGGCGATGGTCCCGGCGGTCCCGATGACGCCGATCGTGCCGCCGGCCGCGGCCGCGACCGCCGCGCGCGCCCCGGGCTCGATCACGCCGATCACCGGAACGGGCGAGACTTCGCGGAGTGCCTCCAGCGCGTGCGCCGTGCTCGTGTTGCACGCGATGACCACCGCCTTCACGCGCTCGGCCAGCAGCCAGTCGAGGATCTCCCGGCTGTAGCGCCGCACGGTTTCGGGCGACTTGGGACCGTAGGGGACGCGCGCCGTATCGCCGAAGTAGACGGTCGATTCGTGCGGCAGGCGGTCGTAGATCGCCCGGGCGACCGTGAGTCCGCCGATGCCGGAATCGAAGATGCCGATGGGGGAACGGTTCATCGGAAGCGGATCGGGATCACGGCGGTCGCGCCGACGCCGGCCGGCGTCGCGCGGATCTTCAGGTCGCCGGGGAAGTCCCAGAGGTGTGTGGAGACGTATGCCTCGAGCCCGGCCATGAGATGGTTGAAGCCGAGCAGCACCAGCCAGTCCTCGCGCGACCGCTTCCTGGCGGTCACCACCGACGAATCAGGGGTGACGTCGGTCGCGCGGGCGACGTTGACGTCGTGATTCGCCTTGAGGCTGAGGCCCACGAGCGTGCCTTCGGCGCCCAGGAAGACGAGCGCGGCGACCGGCCGGTGCAGCTCGAGCTGCCCCCAGCCGGGGATCAGGAATGAGCGGAGAAAGGCGCCCGTCGGGCTCGTCGGAGCGCGCGGTGCGACCGCGGCGGCCGAGTCGGTTCGCGCGGCGGTGGCGGAGTCCGGCGTCTGTGCGCCGGCAGCCGGCGCGAGCGCGAAGAGGCATCCGGCGAGCCACACCGCCAGTCGGCCGGCGGTGTGGCGGGAGCGTGTGGGAATCGAACCCACCGGAGCTGTCGTAGACACCTCCATCGCGGTTTTGAAGACCGGCCGAACCACCAGGCCCGATCCGCTCCCGGGGTGCCGGCCGCTCAGCGGCCGCGCCGGGCGATCACGTCGATCTCGACGCGCACCCCCCGCGGCAGCGCCGCGACCGCGACGGTGCTGCGCGCGGGACGGTGATCGCCGAAGGCGCGCGCGTAGACCTCGTTCATCGCCTTGAAGTCGTTCATGTCGATCAGGAAGACGGTCGTCTTGACGACGGCGCCCAGATCGGAGCCGGCGGCCTCGAGCACGGCGCGCAGGTTGGCAAGGACGCGCTCGGTCTGCTCGGCGACGCCGCCCGCCACCACCTCGCCCGAGTCCGGGTCGAGCGCGATCTGGCCGGCGGTGAAGATGAGGCCATCCGCGACGATCGCCTGGCTGTAGGGGCCGATCGCGCGCGGGGCGCGTTCCGTCGACACGAAATCCATGGATGCTCCCGGGTCAGAACAGGCCGTCGATGGTGCCGTCGGGATGCACGCGCATCGCCTCGGCGGCCGGCACCTTCCCGAGTCCCGGCATGGTCATGATATCACCGGCGAGGGCCACAACGAAGCCCGCGCCGGCGGAGGCATAGACGTCGCGCACCGTGAGGCGGAAGCCGGTCGGGCGGCCGAGCCGGGTGGGGTCGTCGGAGAAGGAGTACTGCGTCTTGGCCATGCAGACCGGTGTCTCGGCCATGCCCATGGCCTCGCACTGCGTGATCGCCTTGTCGGCCGCGGCGGAGTAGTCCACACCGCCGGCGCCGTAGATCTCGCGCGCGATGGTTTCGATCTTGGCCTTGATGGGCAGCTTGACGTCGTACAGCGGCCGAAAATCGGCCGCGCCCTCCGCCAGGGTCGCCAGCACCTCGGCGGCGACGGCTTCCCCTCCCTCGCCCCCCTTCGCCCACACGTCGCTCATGGCGGCGCGCGCGCCCCACGAGCGGCAGGCGCCGAGCACCGTCTCGATCTCCTCGTCCGAATCACTGGTGAACCGGTTCAGCGCGACCACGACCGGCACGCCGAACTTGCGCACGTTGCCCACGTGGGCTTCCAGGTTCACGAGTCCCCGCCGGAGCGCGTCGACATCCGGCGTGGCGAGCGCATCCTTCTTCACGCCGCCGTTCATCTTGAGCGCACGGATCGTGGCGACGACCACGGCCGCCTCGGGCCGGAGGCCGCCGAAGCGGCACTTGATGTCGAAGAACTTCTCCGCGCCGAGATCGGCACCGAACCCGGCCTCGGTGAGGACGACGTCGGCGAGCCCCAGGCCGAGGCGGGTCGCCACCAGCGAGTTGCAGCCGTGGGCGATGTTGCCGAAGGGTCCGCCGTGGACCAGCGCGGGCCCCCCCTCGAGCGTCTGCACCAGGTTGGGCAGGATCGCGTCCTTGAGCAGCAACGTCATCGCGCCGGAGGCCTTGAGATCGCCGGCGGTGACGGGCTTCCGGTCGCGGGTGAGGCCGACGATGATGCGCGCGAGACGTGCCTCCAGGTCGACGAGATCCTGCGCGAGGCAGAGGATCGCCATGATCTCGCTGCCCGGCACGATCACGAAGCGGTCCTCGCGGGTGGGTCCGCCGTTGAGCCCGCCCAGCCCCACGATGATCGACCGCAGCGCGCGATCGTTCATGTCGATCGTCCGCGGCCAGCTGATGCGCCGCGGATCGAGGCCGAGGGCGTTGCCCTGGTGCAGGTGATTGTCGAGGAGGGCGGACAGCAGATTGTGCGCCGACGCAATCGCGTGGAAGTCGCCGGTGAAGTGCAGGTTGATCTCGTCCATCGGCACGACCTGCGCGTAGCCGCCGCCGGCGGCCCCGCCCTTCACGCCGAACACGGGCCCGAGCGACGGTTCGCGGATGCAGACCATCACGCGCTTCCCGAGGCGACGGAAGGCCTGCGCAAGGCCGACGGTGACGGTGGACTTCCCTTCGCCGGCGGGAGTGGGATTGATCCCGGTGACCAGCACGAGGCGCCCGCGCGGCGTCCGGTGCGCCGCCACGGCGGCCGCCGTGATCTTCGCCTTGTGCCTCCCGTACGGCAGGATGTCGTCGGGACCGAGGCCGGCCTCGGCGGCGACGTCCGCGATGGGACGGAGCTGCGCGGCCTGCGCGATGGCGATGTCCGACGGAACCTTGGTCACGGCCGATCCTCCATTGGGGCGAGACGGGGGCCGAACAGCCGGACGGCGTTGGCGCCGGTGGCGCTGATCACCTCGGCCAGCGGGAGTCCACGGACGACGGCGACACGCTCGGCGACGGCGGCGACCCACGCGGGCTCGTTCCGGCGGCCGCGATGCGGGACCGGCGCGAGGAAGGGCGCGTCGGTCTCCACGAGGAGGCGGTCCAGGGGCGTCTCCCGGATCGCGTCATCGAGCGACCACCTCCGGAAGGTGACCATCCCGCTGAAGGAAACGTAGTAGCCGAGCCCGAGCGCGGCACGGAGGAGCGGGAGACCGCTGCTGAAGGAGTGCAGCACGCCGCGAGCGGCCGGGTGGCCGCGGAGGGCGGCCGCCACATCGTCGTCGGCCTCGCGGGCGTGGATCACGGCCGGCTTCCCCGCTCCAGCCGCGGCGGAAAGCTGGTGGTCGAGCACCGCGCGCTGGACCTCCCGCGGTGAATGGTCGTAATGATAGTCCAGGCCCATTTCGCCGGCCGCGACGACGCGTGGATCGGCGAGCCGCTGCGCGAGCCAGACGGCGGTCTCCGCCGTCCAGCTGGAGGCGACGTGCGGGTGCACGCCAGCGGTGGCGGAGAGGTGCGGGTCGCCGGCGGCGAGCCGGAGCGCTCGATCCGCCGTCTCGGGTGATTCCCCCACCACGATCATGTGCCCGACGCCCGCTGCGCGCGCACGCGCCACCACCTCGGTCCGATCGGCGTCGTACGCCGGATCGGCGAGGTGGCAATGCGTGTCGACCAGCACGTCAGCCGACCGGCTGGGCCTTGCGGGAGGTGGACGTCGTCGCCGCGGAGCGCGGCTTGCGCGCGTGGGTGTGAGGACCCGGCCAGCGCTGCTCGATCGCCATGAGCACGGGCGATGCGATGTAGATGGACGAGAAGGTGCCGGTGAAGACGCCGAAGAACATGACCAGCGCGAACGGCCGGATCACCTCGCCGCCCAGAAAGATGAGGGCGAGGAGGGTGCTGAGGGTCGTGCCGTGGGTGAGGATGCTGCGCGGCAGCGTCTCGTTGACCGAGCGATTGAGGATCTCGGCGAACGACGCGTTCCGCATGCGGGCCAGGTTCTCGCGGACGCGGTCGAAGATGATGATCGTGTCGTTGAGCGAATAGCCGACCATCGAGAGCACGGCGGCGACGACCGTCAGGCTCACCTCGAGGCGCATGATGCCGATGAAGGCGATGGTGGCCAGGATGTCGTGTGCAGTCGCGATGACCGCCGCGACGCCGAAGCGCCATTCGAAGCGGTAGGCGAGATATGCGAGCACCGCGAAGAACGACAGGAAGATCGCGAGGAGCGCCTTGGTGCGGAGCTCGCCGCCGACCTTGGGCCCGACCGCTCCCGACCGGCCGACCGTGTACTGGCCCTTGCCGAGGAGCTGGTCGAGCGCGGCCGTGACCAGGTCCGTCGTCACCTCGGTGTTGTTCGCGTCGGCGCCGACCTTCGCGGCGCGGGCGCGGATCGTATACCCGTTGTCGGATCCGAACGACTGGATCTCGGCGCCGTGGAGGCCCTCGCGGTCGAGCTGACTCCGCAGCGCGCCGACGTCGAGCGGCTTCGACGCGTGGATCTGGATCAGGGTCCCGCCGGTGAACTCGATGCTGTAGTTGAGTCCGGCGATGATCGAGAAGAGGAGCCCGGGGATGATCAGGAGCGCCGTGATCCAGTAGGCGTAGCGGCGGACCCCGATGAAGTCGTAATTGGCGTTGGCAAAGAAGCGGGTCATCGTCAGATGCTCAGGGTAGACATGGCGGGCTTGCGGTCCAGCCAGATCATGAAGAAGGTGCGGGTGACGAACACCGCGGTGATCATCGATGCCGCGATGCCCAGGATCAGGGTCACCGCAAAGCCCTGCACCGGCCCGGTGCCGAACTGGAAGAGGAAGAGCGCCGTGAGCACGGTGGCCACGTTCGAGTCGACGATCGCGTTCATGGCGTGCCGGAACCCTTCATCGACCGCGAGCCGCACGCTCTTGCCGTGGAGCAGCTCCTCGCGGATCCGCTCGAAGATCAGCACGTTCGCATCCACCGCGATGCCCACCGACAGCACGAGGCCGGCGAGACCGGGCAGCGTGAGCGTCGCGTCCACCGCGGCGAGGCCGCCCAGCGTGAACAGGATGTAGAGCGCCAGCGCCACCACGGCGAGCACGCCGCTCAAGCGGTAGTAGCCGATCATGATGAGCACGACGAGCCCGGTGCCGACGATCCCGGCGAGCATGCCCTTCTGGATGGAATCCTTGCCCAGGCTGGCCCCGACCTGGCCCTGCTCGACGATCTTGAGCGGAATCGGCAACGAGCCCGCCTTGAGGGTCATCGCGAGGTCGCGCGCCTCCTCCACCGTCTTTCCCGCCAGCGTGATCCGGCCGTTCCGCCCGATCCGGTCCTCGATGGTGGGCGGCGGGCCCTGCACCCGCCCATCGAGAATGATGGCCATGAAGTCGCCGATATGACGCCCCGTCTCCTCGCCGAACTTCCGCCCCCCGGCGCTGTTGAGCTCGAAGTTGACGACGGGGCTGTTGGTGAGCGGATCGAGCTGGGCGGTGGCGTCGACGAGCCGATCGCCCGTGATGATGGGCCGGTCGCCCACGACGTAGAGATAGCGAACGGGCTCGACGCCGAGGCTGGTCGACGCCGCGCTCCAGAACGTCTGGACGCCGCGCGGCATGAGACTCTGGATGGCCGGGAGCCGGAGAAGGCTGTCCACCCGCGCGAAGGCCGGCTCCGGCACGACGTACTCGCCCGGCATGCGGCCGGTCGGCTTGATCAACGCGCTGAGGACGGCCGGCGCGGTGGAGTCCGCGCCCTTCGCGGTGGAATCGCCGCCGAGGAGCTGCTGGACCGCCGACGGCTTGCTGCCGGTGTCCGCCCCCTTGATGCCGAGCTGCCGGAGCGCCCGGTCCATCGCCGGAAGCGCGCGGTCGAGCGCCCCGGTCTCATCGGTGATGCGGAATTCGAGGAACGCGCTCTGCTGCACGACGGCGCGGGCGCGCGCCGGATCGGTGATCCCGGCCAGCTCGACCACGATCCGCTCATCGCCGCTCTTCTGAATGACCGGTTCCTGCGTACCGATGCCCTCGATGCGCTTCCGGAGGACAACGAGCGCGAGATCGATGTCGCGCTTCACGTTGGCGGAGACCTGCTTGGACTGGTCGAGCTCGAGGGCGAGGTGCATCCCGCCCTGGAGGTCGAGGCCGTACTTGATGGGGATCCGGCGGACCGTGGTGTCGTGCACGGCGCCGGTGACCTGATCCCGCTCATGCAGGGTCTGGGTTCGGGGCACGAGGAGGTAGACGCAGACCAGACAGAGGGCCGCGATCGCGATCAGGCGGTTCCGGATGGAAGCAAACATCGTCGCTCGGAGATCAGGTGTGTGTGGCAAGGATCGCCTCGGCGGCGACCCGGTCGCGTCCCAGCTGGTCCTGCAATGCCTCCGGCGAGCTGAACCGCCGGACGTCCCGAATACGCTCGACCCAGGCGAGGCGCACCGCCGCGCCGTACAGATCCGCATCGACGCCGAAGAGGTGGGCCTCCAGCGTCCGGCGCGCGTCACCGAAGGTCGGACGGCCGCCCTGATTCATCATTCCGCCCGCCGCGCCGCCGCGCCACTCGACCCGAACCGCATAGACGCCGTCGGGCGGGAGAAGTTTCTGCGGCGCGATGCCGCCGACGTTGATCGTCGGGACGCCGAGGAGCCGTCCCCGGGCGTCGCCCGCCTCGACGACGCCGTTCAGCGTGTAGGACCGGCCGAGCATCCGCCCCGCCAGCGCGAGATCGCCACCGGCCACGGCGCGGCGGATGCGGCTGCTGGACACCTGCTGGCCGCCGGCGTCGACCGGCCCCACCACGTCCACGCCGAAGCCCAGCTCTTTCCCGAGCGCCCGGAGCGTTTCAGCGTCCCCGCTGCGGCCGCGGCCGAATCCGTGGTCGTGACCGATCACCAGCTCGCGCATGCCGCAGCGCGCCAGCAGCACTTCCTCGACAAACGCCCGGGGCGGCATCGCCGCGACGCGCCGGTCGAACCGGAGGAGCAGGACCCGGTCCACTGGCATCTGCGCCAGGATCTCCAGCCGCTCGTCGCCGACGGTGAGCAGCGGCGGTGCCGCCGCCGGATTCACCACCTCGAGCGGATGCGGCGAGAAGGTCACGAGTACGCTCTGCCGGCCGGCGGCCCGGGCCCGCCGCGCGATCTCGTCGAGCACGGCGCGGTGGCCGAGGTGCACGCCGTCGAACGATCCGACGGTCACGACGCTGCCGGCGCCGCTCATGGTTGCTCCAGCACGACGCGCGGCTGAATCCGGCCGCCGCTGCCCTCGCCGACGGCGACGAGTGAACCGGCATGGACCAGTGCGACCGTCCCTTCCGCTCGCCCGGCTACGGCACGCCCGTGCCGGATGGCCTCGGCATCGGGGCCGCCGACCTCCTCGACCGGCAGGTCGGGCAGCGCCGCGAGCGGCGGACGGACCGCGGCGGCACTCACGGCCTCGGGGGCGACGGCGTCGGCCACGTCGAGCATGCCGATCGCCTCGCGCCGGAGCGTCGTCAGATGGGCGCCCGTGCCAAGCCGCTCACCCAGGTCGCGCGCGAGAGCGCGAATGTAGGTCCCCGCGGACACGCTCGCAGCAAAGGTGATCCGCTCGCCGTCGACACCCAGGAGCGCGATGTCGTGGACCTCGATCTCCACCGGCGCGAGCGCCACCGCCTCGCCCCGCCTGGCCAGCCGGTGACTCCGCTCACCGTTCACGTGCTTGGCGGAGAAGACCGGTGGCCGCTGCAGCTGCCGGCCGCGCAGCGACGCGAGCGCCTCGCTCACCGCGGACTCCGTCACCGAGACCGGGCGCGGCGCCCCGAGCGGCGTGCCCGTCAGATCGTCGGTGTCCGTCGCCCATCCGAGCCGCGCCTCCGCCAGGTACCGCTTCGGCCGACCCTCGACGAAGCGCGCGAGCCGGGTCGCGCGGCCGACCAGGACCACGAGGAGTCCCGTCGCGAAGGGATCGAGCGTCCCCGTGTGCCCCGCGGGCGGCCCGCCCAGTGCCCGCCGCACCTGGCGCACGGCGTCGTGCGACGTGATGCCCGCGGGCTTGTCGATCAGCACCGCTCCGATCAGCCCTGCTCCTCCCGCCGCAACCCCTCGAGGAGCTCGTTGATGCGGTTGGCATGCTCCAGCCCGCGGTCGAGCTCGATGTGGAGCTCCGGCACGGAGCGTGTCGTGAGCACCCGGGCCGCGAGCGAGCGAAGGTACCCGGCGGCGCTTCGGAGGCCCTCGAGCGATCGCTCCTGGTCGGCCGCCTCGCCGGGCACGGCGACGTAAACCTTGGCGTGCGACAGATCCGGCGACACCTCGACGCGCGTCACGGTCACGAAGCCCACGCGCGGGTCACGGATGCCCCGCGTGAGCGCATCGGCGATGACCTGTCGCAGCGTCTCGCCCACCTGCTCCGGCCGCCGCGACGAGCCCTTCAGAGCGCCTCCGTCATGGTGTCGAGGATCCGGAGTCCGCCGTTCCGCTCGATGAGCGCGTCGGCCGCACGGAGCGTTTCCTCCACGATCCGCCGGTCGCTGCCGACGGCGGCGCACGCGATCTCCGCGCGCTGCCACAGATCCTGGTGGCCGGTTTCGGCCACCGACACGTTGAGCTCCCGCCGGAGCGCCGAGGTGAGCGGCTTCACGACGCTCCGCTTCTCCTTGAGCGAGTGGCAGCCCTCGAGGTGGAGCTCCCACCGCCGGACGGCGGCGTGCATCCTACTGCGCGCCGGCCGAGCCGGCGGGCGCCAGGGTGCGCTTGATCTCCTCCATCTTGAAGGCCTCGATGCGGTCGCCGACCTTGAGATCGTTGTAGTTCTCGACGCCGATGCCGCACTCGAGCCCTTCCCGCACCTCGCGCACATCGTCCTTGAAGCGCTTGAGGCTCGACAGACCGCCGGTGTAAACCGCCGATCCGTCGCGGATGATCCGCACCTTGCCGGTCCGGGAGATGATCCCGCTCCGCACGATGCAGCCCGCGATGGTGCCGACCTTGCTGACCTTGAACAGCGCCATCACCTCGGCCTCGCCGAGGACGGTTTCGCGCTCCTCGGGCTTGAGCAGGCCCTCGAGCGCGTTCCGCACGTCCGCGACCGCCTCGTAGATGATGCGGTACGTCCGCACGTCGACGCCTTCGCGTTCGGCCGACGCGCGCGCGTTCGAATCGGGCCGCACGTGGAAGCCGAGGATGATGGCCCCCGACGCCTTGGCGAGGAGGACATCGCTGTCGGTGATCGCGCCGACGCCGCGGTGCACCACATCGACCCGCACCTCGGACGTGCTGAGCTGCGCGAGCGCGTCGGCCAGCGCTTCGGCCGGACCACCCTGGTCGGCCTTGATGATGATGCGCAGCGCCTGGACCTCGCCCTCCTTGAGCGCCCGGCTGAAGTCCTCGAGCGAGGTGCCCTTCTGGCTCCGCCGGTTCTGCGCCTCGCGCTCGAGCCGCTGGCGCTTCTGCGCGATCTCGCGCGCCTCGACGGCGTCGGTCACGACGGTGAAGATGTCGCCCGCCGCCGGGACGCCCTCGAAGCCGAGGATCTGCACCGGCACCGAGGGACCCGCTTCCCGCACGTTCTTGCCGCGCTCGTCGTACAGCGCGCGCACGCGGCCGCTGAACTTGCCGCAGATGAAGTTGTCGCCGACGTGGAGCGTGCCCTTCTGGACCAGGATGGTCGCCAGCGGGCCCTTCCCCGGGTCGAGGGACGCCTCGAGCACGGTGCCGTGCACCCGCGCGTCGGGATTGGCCTTGAGGTCCAGAATTTCGGCCTGCAGGACGATCTGCTCCAGCAGCTGGTCGATGCCGGTGCCCTTCTTGGCGGAGATCGGCGCGCTCAGCACGTTGCCGCCGAACTCCTCGAGGACGACGCTGTGCTGCAGCAGATCCTGCTTGACCTTCGCCACGTTGGCCGACGGCAGGTCGATCTTGTTGATGGCGACGATGATCGGCACGCCGGCGTTGCGGGCGTGGCTGATGGCCTCGACGGTCTGCGGCATGACCTGGTCGTCGGCCGCGACGACGAGCACGACGATGTCGGTCACCTGTGCGCCGCGGGCGCGCATGGCAGTGAAGGCCTGGTGGCCCGGCGTGTCGAGGAAGGTGATCTCCCGGTCGCCCGGCAGCTCGACGTGGTAGGCGCCGATGTGCTGGGTGATGCCGCCCGCCTCGCCGGCGACGATGTTGGCCTTCCGGATGTAGTCGAGCAGGGAGGTCTTCCCGTGGTCGACGTGACCCATGATCGTCACCACCGGCGGGCGGTACCGCTCCGCACCCGGCTCTTCGACATCGTCGGCGCCCACGGCTGCTTCCGCGGCGTACTCGTCCTCGCGCACGGCCTGGAAGCCGAACTCCGACGCGATCAGATCGATCTGGTCGAAGTCGAGGCGCTGGTTCACCGTGACCATCATCCCCATTTCCTTGAAGGCAAACTGGACGATCTGGGTCGCGGGGATCTTCATGGCGGCGGCCAGCTCGCTCACCGAGATGAACTCGTTCACGCGGACCTGGGTCTTCTCGCGCTCGCGCTCCTCGGCGGCCCGGCCCGCGACGATATCGCGGTAGGACGGCTCGTCGGAGCGGCCGCGGCCCTTGCGGCCGGCCGGCCCCTTCATCCCCTGCAGGGTGCGGGTGATGTTCGCCTGCACCGCTTCCTGGTCCACCGACGAGCGCTTTCCCTTCTTGCCCTTCTTCCGGCCGCCGCCCTTCTCGGCGTCCGGGCCGAAGGTGCGCGCAGGCGCCGCGCGATCGGCGCCCGGCCGCGCGGGTCCGCCGCCAGGCGCGCTGCTGCTGAAGACGGGACGGGGGCCGGGACGGGTGCCGGTGCCGTCCCTGGGCGGCGAGGGACGCTGAATCCGGGGCGGGATGAAGGGCGCACGCGTCGGTGTCGGCGGCGCGGAGGATGCCGCCGGCGCCGCGGGGGACTCTGCCGGGACGGGCCGGCGGAACGGATTCTCCGGCGCCGCAGACGCTTCGGCCGTTTCCGTCTCGGCGGGAGCCTCCGGCAGGTCCTTGAAGAGCGCGCGGGCCCGCTCCTCGAGCGACTGGGCGGACACGGGCTCGGGCGCCTCGATGACCATGGGCCGCTCGAGCTCGAGCGCCGCGAGGCCAGCCGCGCGCTCGGCTTCGGCCTCGGCCTCGTGCTGGGCGACTTCGGCCGCGGTGCGGCGGCGCTTGGCCGGCTTCGCCTCGGCCACGGCCACCGGCGCGGGCTCGGCGGCCTTCACCGCCTTGCGCCGGCCCTTCTTGGGCGGCTCCTCGGCGGCCTTCCGCTTTTCCCGCTCCCAGCGGACGCGGATCTGCGCGACCTGGTCGTTCTCCAGGGCGGACAGGTGGCTGCGCACGAAGATGTTCATGTCCTTGAGCATGCCCATGAGCTGCTCGGCGGGCACGCCGAACTCAGCGGCGAGATCGTGTACTCGGGTCTTGACCACTCAGGCCTCCATCACTGGCGTCGCGGCGCCGACCGCAGAATGCCGTCGGCTAATGCGCGGTCCCGCACGCCCACCGCCATGACCGGCGGTTTTCCCAACTGCGCGCCGATCGCTGCGGCGCCCGGTCCCGTCACCAGCGGCACCGCCTTCGCGGTCGCCAGCCGGACCACCTTGTCCATCGCGCGCGGGCTCGCATCGGATGCGATCACCACGCAGCGCACCGCTCCCGCCTGTACCTGCTGCCGCACCGCGTCCACTCCGACCACGAGGAGACGCCCCCGCTGTCCCAGGCCCAGCAGGCCGAGGAGTCCGCTCACGCCGGCGACTGATTCCCCTCCGCCGCGTCCTCATCGGTCAGCTCCGCCAGGAAGGCCATGAGCTGCTCGGTGGCTTCCGGCGTCATCCCCTCGATCCGCGTGACTTCATCGCGATCGAGATCCAGCACGTCGTTCAGCATGTTGTAGCCCGCCGCGCCGAGGATGGCCACCAGCTCGGGCGAGAGGCCCGCCAGCTCGGACAGCGGCACCCGCATCGCGGAATCGTCTTCCGGCGGGAGCGGCGCGAAGAGCGGGCCTTCGCCGCCGCGCTCGAGCCACTCGCGGCTCGAGTAGAGGTCGATCTTCCACCCGGTGAGCTCGGACGCGAGCCGCACGTTCTGCCCGTTGCGGCCGATGGCGAGCGACAGCTGGTCCTCGTCCACCACCGCCTGGATCGTCTTGGCCTCGGGGTCGGAAAAGACCTTGGCCACGCGGGCCGGCGCGAGCGCCAGCCGCGCGAACCGCTCGGGGTCGGGCGACCACGGCACGATGTCGATCCGCTCGCCGCCGAGCTCGTTCACCACCGCCTGCACGCGCGACCCCTTGAGGCCGACGCAGGCGCCCACCGGATCGATCGCGTCGTCGCGGGAGATGACGGCGACCTTGGTGCGGCTCCCCACCTCGCGCGCGATGGCGCGGATCTCGACGATCTGCTGCTGGATCTCGGGGACCTCGAGGCGGAAGAGCGCCTTCACGAAGAGCGGATCCCCGCGGCTCAGGATGAGGCGCGGCCCCTTGGGGGTCTCCTCGAGACGCTTGAGGACGGCCCGGATCGTGTCGCCCTGGTGGAAGTGCTCGCGGTGGTTCTGCTCGCGGTACGGCATGATCGCCTCCGCTTCGCGGAACTTGTTGAGCATGAGCACCAGCTTGCCGCGCTCGATCTGCTGCACCTCGCCGGAGAGCAGCTCGCCGACCTTGGACGCGAACTCGTCGCGGATCCGGGCGCGCTCGCCCTCGCGCACCCGCTGGATGATCCGCTGCTTGGCGGCCTGCACCGCGAGCCGGCCGAACTCCTGGAACGGCACTTCCTCCTCCAGCATGTCGCCCACGGCGAAATCGGGGTCCTCGTAGCGCGCTTCCTCGAGGGAAACCTGCGCGCTCGGATCCTCGACCTCCTCCACCACCTGACGGAGGCGCACGATCCGGATGGAGCCCTGGAGCTCGTCGACGGTGAGCTCGAAGCGGACGTTGGGCCCGTAGCGGCGCGCGAGCGCGGCCTGCAGCCCATCGCGCAGCAGATCCAGCAGATCGGCGCGCTCGAGCTGCTTCGTGGTGGTCAGCTCTCGAAAGGCGGCCAGCATTTCAGCGGAACCTGACATCACCTGCTCCCAGGAAAAGGACGCGCGCGGCGCGTCGTCACGGGCGCCGGGCGCCCTGCTTGCGCCGTGGCGCGGGCCAGTCGACGGCCAGCACCGCATCATCGATCTCCGCCAGCGGCAGCGTGACCTCCGCGCCGTCGGCGAGGCGAAGCCGGACATGCTCGTCGTCGGGCACCGCCACAATATCGGCCGCCTGCCGGCCGCTCAGGCCGCGAGCGCGGAGCCGCACGCGGTGTCCGGTGAACCGCCGCCAGTGGCCCGCCCAGCGGAGCGGCCGCTCGAGCCCCGGCGACGACACCTCCAGGACGTACCGCGGGCCGACCAGCCCCGCGCCTTCCAGATAGCGCTCGAGGGAGCGGCTGACCACCGCGCAGTCCTCCGCCGTGATACCGTGGCCGGGACTGCTGTCGAGGCGGTCGATCCGCACCTGCAGGATGGGACGCTGGAGGGTGCCGACCCGCCGGAGGTCGGCCAGCTCGAAGCCGAGCTCGTCGACGTGGCGGCGGATCCCATCCAACAGCGCATCGTGGGGCATGGCCGGGCCGAAAAAAAATGTGGGGGAACTCCCCCACATCGCAGCTACACGGAGACACCGGGTTGAGCCGGCCCACGTGGAGGGGCCTGTCCGGAACAGCAGTCAAATATTACTGCGGTGCTCCCCCGGAGTCAACGGAAACCGAGATACGCGACCATGCGACCGTCGGCGCCGCCCGAGGCGCGATGGCTGAAGAACCGTTCGCGGTCGTGCGCGGTGCACCACTCGGATCGGGTGGCTTCGCCGATGCCGAGCCAGCGGGCCTGCGCGAGCAGGCGCTCGCGGAGGTCGACGTGGCAGGGCCCGTTGCCCGCGGCCGGCAGTCCGAGAGCCGTCAGCACCTCAGAGCCGACTTCATAGCACGCGCCGCAAATCCCGACCCCCGCGTGCATTACGACATCGCGAGGATCGGTGCCGGCACGCTCGCGCAGCAGCTCCACCCCGGCCCGGAGAATCCCCGCCGCGGTACCGCGCCAGCCGGCGTGGAGCAGCGCGAGCGCGCCGCGGCGGGGATCGACCAGATAGACCGGTACGCAGTCGGCGACGGTGACCGTCAGCAGGAGCCCGCGCGCGCGGGTCGCGTGGCCGTCGGCGCCTTCCAGCTGGAGCCAGCCGTCGAGCCGATCGTGCCAGAGCACGCGCGGCCCGTGCACCTGGTGCGCGAGCACGACGCCGCCGAATCCGGCGTGGCTTCGCCTGAAGGCGCGCCAGCGCGCCATCACCGCGCCGACCGGCGCGCTGCCCCACAGTCCCAGATCGAACGGCTGCGCCGCCTCACTTCCGCGCGTCGTGATCCCGGCCGTGACGCCGAACCGCTCGGCCCACCCCGGCAGCTCGACGCGCGGAACGCCGCTCTCGCTCTCCGCTTCGCGGAGCGCGGGCTCAGTCGTCGGCGCGCTGGACATCGGCACCGAGGGCGCGGAGCCGGCTGTCGATCTGCTCGTAGCCCCGCTCGATCTGTCCCACGTTGTGAATGGTGCTGGTGCCCTCGGCCGCGAGCGCCGCGAGGAGCATCGCCATGCCGGCCCGGATGTCGGGCGATTCGACGACCCCGCCCCGGAGCGGCGACGGCCCCGAGATCACGGCGCGATGCGGATCGCAGAGCACGATCTGCGCACCCATCCCGATCAGCTTGTCCACGAAGAAGAGGCGTGACTCGAACATCTTCTCGAAGATGAGCAGCATGCCGGCGCACTGCGTGGCGGTCACGATGGTGGTGGACATGACGTCGGCGGGGAACGCCGGCCACGGGCCGTCCTCGAGCTTGGGGACGTGGCCGCCGAGGTCGGGGCGGATCCGCCGTTCCTGATCGGCGTCGACGACGAGACGCGTGCCGGTGATGCGCGGGCGGATGCCGAGCCGCTCGAAGGCGAGGAGGGTGCTGCGGAGGTCGTCGGGGCGGACGGGGTCGATCGCGATCTCGCCGTTGGTGACGGCGGCGAGCCCGATGAAGCTGCCGATCTCGATATGATCGGGGCCGATCCCGTAGCTCGCCGGCCCGAGGGCCTGGCCGCCGTCGATCACGTAGATGTTGGAGCCGATGCCGTCGATCCGCGCGCCCATCGCGACCAGGCAGCGCGCGAGGTCCTGCACGTGGGGCTCCGCCGCCGCGTTCCGCAGGACCGTGCGCCCCTCGGCGCCCACGGCCGCCATCAGCGCGTTCTCGGTTCCGGTGACGCTGGGCTCGTCGAGGAAGATGTCGGCGCCCGTGAGTCCCTTCGCCACCAGCTCGAAGCGCTCGCCGATCGACACCGACGCGCCCAGCTGCTCGAGCGCGAGGAAGTGGGTGTCCACCCGGCGGCGGCCGATCACGTCTCCGCCCGGCGGCGGGAGGGTCACCTTGCCGAAGCGCGCGAGCATCGGGCCCGCGAGCAGGATCGACGCGCGGATCCGCGCGCAGAGCCCCGGGTCGAGCGGCTTGGGGCGAACGGCGCGCGTGTCCACCCGGACGGTGTTTGCGGCGGTCCAGCTCACCTCCGCGCCGAGATCGGCGAGCAGCGCGAGCATGGTGTCCACATCCCGGATCCGGGGAATGTTGTCGAGGTCGACGGGGCCGTCCGCAAGAATGGTGGCGGCGAGGATCGGCAGCGCCGCATTCTTGTTGCCGGCGGGCCGGATGGTGCCGCGCAGCGGGTTACCGCCGCGGACGAGATAGCGTGGGGGCATGGCCAAACCTTGCCGGGCCCCCGACGAGCGTCAAGCGCCGCCGGTGGTTGCGCTGCGCCGGCGCGCGTTATGTTACACGGGACCGTCCGGCCGTTGCTGACGTCCTTCGACGAGGTAGATCGGTCCCATGCCATTCCCCGGATTGCTCCAGGCCGCCGTCGCGCCGTCGTGGGTGGGTCCGACCGCCGCGATCTCGCTGGCCGTCATCGCCGTCGCCTTCGTGGTCCTCGCCCTCGGCATGCTGCGCGTGCTCGCCGCGGTGCGCGGACAGCTCTCGGACGCCGGACGCCTGCTCTCGAGCGTGCAGGATGACGTCCGCACCACCGTGAAATCGGTCCGCGACCTGAGCGAGCAGGGCCGCGAGCTCGTCGTGATGGTGCGCCACGAGGCGGGCGCCTTCGCGCAGACGAGCCGGCGCCTCCGCCGCAAGGTGGTCCGCGGCATGGATCGGGTAGAGGAGCGGCTGCAGGATCTCGATGCGCTGTACGGCGTCGTGCACGAGGAGGTCGAGGAGAGTGCGCTCGATGTCGCGGCGGCGCTCCGCACCTTCCGGCGCGGCGACGGGATGATCGGACGGGTTCGGCGGATGCTGGTGCCCGGCCGATGACGCCGCGGCGCCTGACCCTCGCGCTCATCGGGGTCGGGCTCGTCCTTCTGCTCCACCCGCACGCCGCGCAGGCCTGGACCCCCGGGACGCACATCTATCTCGGCCAGACCATGCTGGCCAACCTGCAGCTCCTGCCCGGCGGGGTGGCCGAGCTGCTGCATGCCTACCCGTTTGATTTTCTCTACGGCAACATCGCCGCCGACTCCTCGATCGCGAAGAAGTACGCTCCCGTCGGACGGCACTGTCACTACTGGCATGTGGGCCAGGAGATCCACGATCTCGCCGGCAGCGAGGCGCTCCGCGCCTTTGGCCTCGGCTACCTGAGTCATCTCGCCGCGGACACCGTCGCCCACAACTACTTCGTGCCGCGCCAGCTGGTGCTGACCAGCAGCACCGCGTCGGTGGGCCATTCGTACTGGGAGAGCCGGGTCGAGACCCATCTGGGCGACCGCTTTGCCCGCACGGCGAAGGACATCATCCTGCAGGACCACAGCCCGGCGGACGCGCACCTCGACCGCATCATCTCACCCACGATCTTCAGCGTGCGCACCAATCGCCGCCTCTTCCGGGGCATGGTGCACATCACGGAGACGCAGGGCTGGCAGCGCGGAATGCAGGCGGCGAGGGAGCGAAGCCGGTGGGAGCTGAGCGACGCGGACGTGGCGCGGTATCTGGCGCAGTCGTTCGACTTCATGGCGGGACTGCTGGCCGAGATCGAACCCGCGACGCGCCAGCTCGATCCGTCGGGCGAGCGGCCGCTCAAGGTGGCCAAGGAAGTGCGGCGCGGCGCCCTCCGCGAATTCGGCCGGCGCGAGCCGGAGCGGCTGCAGCTCGCGGCCGATGAGCATTTCGGGCTGCCGTCGCTCCCGCAACCCTACTGGTCCGCGGCGACGCGCCGGCTGGCCTGGGGCGAGGATGCTCCGCCACGCCCGCGCCGGCTCTTCGGCTAGTCGAGCGCCAGCGCCGCGACGCCGCCGATCAGCCGGTCGACCTCCTCCGGCGTCGTATAGCACGCACACCCCGCCCGGACGAGCCCCGGTCCCGCCAGACCCAGACGCTCCACGATGTTGCTCGCGTAGAAGTCCCCGCTCGACACGAAGATGCCGCGCTCGGCGAGCGCGCGCGCCACGGCGTCCGCCGGCATCCCGGCGACCGTAAATGCCACCGTCGGCGTGCGCGGACGGCCGGCCGGCGGCCCGTACAGGGTGACGCCGCGGACCGCGGCGAGTCCGTTCCACAGCCGCCCCACCAGCTCCCCGCCCCGGCGGTGCAGCTCGGCGAGCGACGCGGTGAGGGATCCCCTGAGATCGGCGGCCGGAGCGATGCCGGCGATGAACTCGATCGCCGCTGACGCGCCGGCGATCCCCTCATGATTGAGGGTCCCCGTCTCCAGGCGCTCCGGCGCGGTGTCGGGCGCCGGCGGCAGCTTCGGAACGTCGAGCGTCTCGATCAGCGCTCTCCGCCCGAAGAGGATCCCGATGTGCGGGCCGTAGAACTTGTAGGCCGAGCAGACGAGGAAGTCGCAGCCGAGGGATCGGACATCGACCGCGGCATGGGGGACGAAGTGAACCGCGTCCACCAGCGTGAGTGCGCCCGCCGCCCGCGCGAGCGACATCGCCGAGGCCACGTCGTTGACGGTCCCGAGCGCATTGGAGGCGGCGCCGATGGCGAGGAGCCGCGTGCGCGGCGACAGGGCCGCCTCGAGCGACGACCGGTCGAGGGTTCCGGTGGCGAGATCCACGTCCACCATGCGAAGCGTCACGCCTCGCTCCCGCGCCAGCGCCTGCCACGGTGCGACGTTCGCCTGGTGATCGAGGGCGGTGACGACGACCTCGTCGCCGGGCCCCCAGCCGCGGCCCAGCGCGCGCGCCAGGTGGAAGGTGAGCGTCGTCATGTTGGCGCCGAAGGCGATCTCATCGGCGGCCGCGCCCAGGAGCGCCGCCGCCGCCTCGCGCGCGTCGGCAATCATCGCGTCGGTTTCGACGCTCGTCGGATAGGCCCAGTGGGTGTTGGCGTTGTGGTGAAAGAGATAATCGGCCATCGCGTCCACCACCTGCCGCGGGACCTGTGTGCCGCCGGGGCCGTCGAAGTACGCGACCGGCTGCCCGCCGTGCCGCCGCTCGAGCGCCGGAAACTCGCGGCGGATCTCCTCCACGCTCTTCATCCGAGTCGCTCCTTGAGGACCGGTTGCACGCCCTTGGGATCGGCCTTGCCGCCGCTTCGCTTCATGACCTGGCCCACGAAGAACCCGAGCAGCTTCGTTTCACCTGCGCGGTAGCGGGCCAGCTCGTCGGGATGACCCGCGAGGACCTCATCCACCCAGGTGGCCAGCGCGTCGGTGTCCGTCACCTGGAGGAGCCCGAGGCGCTCCGCAACCGCGCGGGGCGGCTCGGTGGACGCTCCCAGCTCGCCGAACACCCGCCGCGCCGCCTGCAGGCTCACCACCCCGTCGCGCTCGAGCGCGATGAGCGCCGCCAGGCGGCCTGGGTCCACGGCGAGCGCGCCGGACGCGTTGTAGCCGGTCATCACGTCGCCTGCCACCCAGTTCGCCGCCGACCGGGCATCGGCTCCTGCCCCGACGACCGCCTCGAAGTAATCGGCCAGCTCCCGCTCGCTGGCCATCACCCCGGCGTGATAGGGCGAGAGGCCATGGGCACTCATGAACCGCTCGCGCCGCGCATCGGGCAGCTCCGGGAGCGCGTCGCGCTGTGCCCGCTCCCACTCGACGGTGAGGACCAGCGGCGGGAGGTCCGGATCGGGAAAGTACCGGTAGTCGTGACTCTCCTCCTTGGAGCGCGTCGGCCGGACGGCGCCGGTCGACGCATCGAAGAGGAGCGTCACCTGCCGGACCGGCTTCCCCGCTTCCACGAGCGCGATCTGCCGGTGCCGCTCCGCCTCGAGCGCGCGCTCGACGTTGGCGAAGCTGTTCATGTTCTTCACTTCCGTCTTGGTGCCGAGGGCGGACTCACCGGCGCGGCGGATCGAGAGATTCGCATCGACCCGGAGGCTCCCTTCCTCCATGCTGCAGTCGCTGGCGCCGGTGTAGAGCAGAAGCTGACGCAGCGCGACGAGGTAGGCGCGGGCTTCGGCAGGACTCCGCAGATCCGGGCCGCTCACGATCTCGGCCAGCGGAACGCCGGCGCGGTTGAGATCGACGGCGGTGCGACCCGGCACGCGGTCGTGGAGCGACTTCCCCGCATCCTCCTCCAGGTGCAGGCGCTGGATCACCACGGCGACGCGGCCGCGCTCGGCGGACTCGAAGTGCACCATCCCGCCGGTGGCGAGGGGGCGGTCGAACTGGGAGATCTGGTAGCCCTTGGGCAGATCGGGATAGAAGTAGTTCTTCCGCGCGAACACGCTCACGTGGTGCAGCGTGCAGCCGAGCGCCAGCGCGGCGCGCGCGCCGAGCCGCACCGCTTCGGCATTCGGCACGGGCAGCGCGCCGGGGAGGCCGAGACAGACGGGGCAGACGTTCGTATTGGGCGGGTCGCCGAACGCGGTGGAGCAGGCGCAGAACATCTTGCTCCGCGTGCGGAGCTGCATGTGGACCTCGAGGCCGATCACGGTCTCCCAGGTCATCAGCGGACCTCCGCCGTCGCCGGGAGGACGCGCTCGAGCACGGCAGCGACCTCGAGCATCCGCTCGTCGCCGAGCGCCGGCGCGATGAGCTGTGCGCCGATGGGAAGTCCGTCGCTGCGTCCGGCCGGGAAGCTGATCGCCGGAAGCCCCGCAAGGTTTACCGCCGACACGAAGATGTCGGCGAGGTACATGGCGACGGGATCGTCGGTGCGCTCGCCGGCGCGGAAGGCCGTCGTGGGCGTCGTCGGCGTCAGCAGCAGGTCGACGCCCGAGCCGAATACGTGGGCGAAGTCGTTCGCGATGAGGGCGCGGACCCGTTGCGCCTTCCGGTAGTACGCGTCGTAATAGCCCGCGCTCAGGACATAGGTCCCGACCAGCACGCGCCGGCGCACCTCGGCTCCGAACCCCTCACCACGGGTCGCGCGATAGAGCGCGCGCACATCGCCCTCCGGCCCGATCCGCCGAAGTCCGAATCGCACGCCATCGAACCGCGCGAGATTGGCCGACGCCTCCGCGGGGGCGATGATGTAGTAGGTGGGAACGGCATACCGGGTGTGGGGCAGCGACACATCCACCACGGTGCCGCCGAGCTCGCGGACGGCGCCGGCCACGCGGTCGAGCGCCGTCCGGATCGCGGGATCGAGGTCGGCCGGGAAGTATTCGCGCGGAAGCCCGATCCGGAGTCCGCGAAGATCGACCGGCGCCGGCGCGGGCGCGATGGCGGGCCGGTCGAGGGTCGTCGAGTCGAGCGGGTCGGGCCCGCTGATGACCCGGAGGAGGCGGCTCGCGTCCTCCACGGTGCGGCCGAAGACCGAGACGCAGTCGAGCGACGATCCGAACGCCACCAGCCCGTAGCGACTCACCCTCCCGTAGCCCGGCTTCACGCCGACCACGCCACAGAAGCTCGCGGGCTGCCGGACCGACCCGCCGGTTTCCGAGCCGAGCGCCGCGGGCACCGCTCCCGCGGCGACGAGTGCCGCCGAGCCGCCGCTCGAGCCACCCGGGACGCGCGCGGGATCGAGCGGATGGCGCACGCGGCCGAACGCCGAGTGCTCGGTGGAGGAGCCCATGGCGAATTCGTCGAGATTCGTCTTGGCCGCGATGAGCGCCCCGGCATCGCGCAGGCGCGCGACCGCCGTCGCCTCATAGGGCGAGACATACCCCTCGAGGATGCGCGAGGCGCAGGTCGTCGGGGCGTCGGCGGTGACGATGTTGTCCTTGAGCGCGACCGGAAGCGCGGCGAGCGGCAGGGTCTCGCCGGCCGCTACGCGCCGGTCGATCGTGTGCGCCTGCGCGTCGAGCAGCGAAGCCGACCAGTGGAGGGTGGCGTTGAGCCCGAGCGCATCGCACCGCTGGAGCGCCGCGGCGGTCTCGCGCGCCGCGCCTGCCGCGCTCATTCCTCCTCCATGACACCGCGGCGGGGCACGAGGAACAGCCCCTGCGCAAACGCCGGCGCCATGTCCGCGACGGGGTGCAGCAGGACCGCGGGCCGGACCTCGTCCTCGCGCAGGCGGACCTCCGCGGGCCCGCCGACATGGCCGGCCGCGTCGCTGTCGTCGGTGACCTCGCCGAGCTGCTCGACGTATGCCACGATCCGCCCCAGCTGGGCGACGAGCGTGTCCAGCTCCGCGTCGCTGACCGCGATCTCCGCGAGGCGGGCCGCGTGGAGCACCTCGCTGCGTCCGATCGTCATGCGCTCTCCCACTCGCGCTCGAGCCCCGCGTAGGCCACGAGCAGGTTCTTGATGCCGACCTCCGCGTCGTCGAAGGCGACGGCGACCTTGAGGTCGCGGCCCGCGCCGCTCAGGCCCTGAATCGTCCCGCTGCCGAACCGGCGGTGCCGCACCCGCTCTCCCTTCACGTAGCGCGGGGTGTCCTGCGACGCCTCCTCCGCGGGGGCCGCGACCTCCGCGTCCCGCTCGGCCATGCGCGGCGCCGATGCTCTGCTTCCGAACCGGCCGGAGCCGCGGGACGCCGCGCCGCGCGACCAGGCCGAGCCCCAGCTCGGCGCCCAGAGCGACGTGGTCCGCTGCTCGTCGATCACTGCCGGCGGAATGGCGCGCAGGAACCGGGACGGGGCGCCGGGCCGCAGCTCCCCGCCCCTCCGCCGCGCCCGGGCCCAGGTGACATAGAGCTTGTCCTTGGCGCGCGTCAGTCCGACATAGCACAGCCGGCGCTCCTCCTCGATCCCGTCGGGCTGTTCCGCCGCGCGCGCGAGAGGAAAGAGCCCGTCCTCGAGCCCGGCCAGCACGACGACGGGCCACTCGAGCCCCTTGGCGGTGTGCAGCGTCATCATCGTCACGCCATCGTCGGCGCCTTCGATGGTGTCGTGCGATGAGAGCAGTGCCGCTTCGGCCAGAAAGCGCTCCAGCGGGGTTCCCTCGTCGTCCTCCTCGGGTACCACGACCTCGGACCAGTTGGCGGCGCTGGCCACCAGCTCGCGCACGTTGTCCCACCGCTCGGCGCCTTCCGGGCCCTCCCCCTGCAGTACCGCCTCATAGTCGATGCCGCGGATGAGCTGCTCGAGCACCTCCGCCGGCGGCAGATGCGTGGCGCTCTCGGTGAAGCGGTCGATCAACGCGGCAAAGTTCTGGAATCCGTCGCGCACGTTCGGCCGAAGCTCCTGCACCGTCGCCGCGCGCCGCGCCGTCTCCAGCAGCGGCTTCCCCCATGTCTGCGCCTGCGTGCCGAGGACCGCGAGGCTGGCGTCGCCGATGCCGCGCCGGGGGATGCCGATCGCGCGGAGGAATGCCTCGTCATCCGCCGGATTGGCGATGAGCCGCAGGTAGGCCAGGAGATCCTTGACCTCGCGACGGTCGTAGAAGCTGGTGGCGCCGACGAGCCGATAGGGAATCCCGGCGCGACGGAATGCCTCCTCGAAGGCGCGCGACTGCGCGTTGGTCCGGTAGAGCACCGCCGCGTCGCGGTACCCTGCCTCGCTGTCGGCGCTCCGCCGCTCGAGCTCCCGCGCGACCCACTCGGCCTCGTCCCGCTCGTCGGATGCCGCGAGCACGGTGACGGGCTCGCCTCCCGTCCGGCGGGTCCGGAGCGTCTTCCCGATGCGGCCGCTGTTCTCGGCGATCACGCCGTTGGCCGCGTCGAGGACGATCTGCGTGGATCGGTAGTTCTCCTCCAGCCGGACGAGCTTCGTCCCCGGAAAGTCCTCCTGGAATTCGCGCATGTTGCGCACGTCCGCGCCGCGCCAGCCGTAGATCGACTGGTCGTCGTCGCCGACCGCGCAGACGTTTCCGTGGGACCCGAGGAGACGCACCAGCTCGTACTGCGCGCGGTTCGTGTCCTGGAACTCGTCCACGAGCACGAACCGGAACTTCTCGCGATAGAGGGCGAGCCGGTCGGGGTGCTCCCGGAAGAGCGTCAGCGGATGGAGCAGGAGATCGTCGAAATCCATCGCGTTCGCCGCCTTGAGCGCCGGCCCCATGGCGGCGAAGACGTCGGCCGCCACCTGCACGAGCCGGTCGAACGGCGAGCCGGCGGCGAGCTGGGCGGGGCTCACCATCCGGTTCTTGGCCCCGGAGATGATGGACTGCACCGCGCGGGGCGTGAACGTCTTGGTCGGGTGGTTCCGCTGCTCCATGATGCGGCGGATGAGGCTCAGGCGGTCGTCCTCATCGTAGATCGTGAACCGCGAAGAGAAGCCGAGGAAGCCCGCCTCGCGGCGGAGGAGCCGGGCCGACAGCGAATGGAAGGTGCCGATCCAGAGCCCGGCGGGATCGCGATCGAGCAGCTGCCCGATCCGGTGCTTCATCTCGCCGGCGGCCTTGTTGGTGAAAGTCACCGCGAAGATGCGCTCGGGCGGGACCCCATGCCGCTCGATCAGGCTGGCGATGCGCGTCGTGAGCACGCGCGTCTTCCCCGAGCCGGCGCCGGCCAGCACGAGGAGGGGGCCATGCACGTGCTCCACCGCCTCACGCTGTGCGGGGTTGAGGGAACGGGTCCAGTCGGGAGGGGTCGGGCTGTCGATCATCCAGTGCGGTCCGCCAGTGGCATGCGTATGAGAAAGGTAGTCCCCTCTTCCCCCGGTTCGAGGCTCAGTTCGCCGAGGTGGGTATCCTGGATCACGCGGCGCGCGAGGGCGAGGCCGATGCCCCAGCCGCCGCGCTTCGTGGTGATCCCCGGGTCGAACAGCGTGCGGCGAATCTCGCGCGGCACACCGGGGCCGTCGTCGATGACCCGGACCTCGCCCCGCCCCGCGGCGGCGGCCACCCGGAGCGTGATCGTCCCCGAGCGGCCCTGCAGCGCGTCGATGGCGTTCTTGATCAAGGCTTCGAGCGCCCACTCGAGCAGCACCGGATCGCCCACGACGGTGGGCCCGGCGCCCGCGGCGTCGACCCTGAGCTCGACCCGGTTGGCGTGCCGCGGGAGCCGCGGGCGGAAGTAGCCCGCCACCCGGTCGGCGAGCGCCCCCAGCCCGATCGGCTCGCGCCGCGCCGGATTGCCGATCCGCTCGAAGCGCTGCGCCACGCGTTCCAGCCGCTCGGCATCCGCCGCGAGGTGGTCGGCGAGATTGGCCGGCGGCTCCGGACTCGAGCGCACCCGCTCGATCCAGCCCTCGAGGCTGGTGAGCGGCGTGCCCATCTGATGCGCTGCCTCGCGCGCCATGGCGACCCACAGCCGGTCCCGCTGCGCCGCCATCGCATTCCGGTAGGCGAAGACGGCGACCGCCACCATCACGAACAGGGTCAGCGCCTGCAGCGCCGCAAGGGCCGTGAGCTGCCGCTGGGCAGGCAGCGGCCCATAGTGGACGGTCGTGCCGAGGAGCGTGTCGCGGATGGGGCGATTGGTGCGGTCGAGGCGGGCGGCAAAGGCGCGAATCTCGGGCGCGTCGAGCGAGACCACGCGGAGGGCGCCGGGCAGGTTCGCGGCCTCGGTCACCCGCCCCGTAGCGTCGGTCACGACGAGCGGGAGGCCCAGCGCCCGCACCTGCTCCCCGAGCTTGAGGAGCGCCGCGCCTTCGGCGCCGGGCCCCGAGCTGCTCAGTCCCTCGAAGACGCCGGAGTAGAGCCGGCTGGTGGCGCGGGCGTCGGCCTGAAAGTGCCGGGCGACGAGCATGCCCGTTCCCAGACTGATGGCAGCGAGCGCCGCGACGAGGAGCACCGCGACGACCGGCGCCAGCCGGCGCGCCCGGCCCTCACGCACGCGCCGCCAGCCGATCGGTGCCGAGGTACGGGGCCAGCGCCGCCGGCACCCGGACCGAACCGTCGGCCGACTGGTAGTTCTCGAGCAGCGCGATGATGGTGCGCGGAAACGCCAGCGCGGACGCGTTGAGCGTATGCACGAACTCGGGCCGGGCGCCGGGGGCGGGCCGGAAGCGGATGCCGGCGCGCCGCGCCTGGAAATCGGTGAACGTGCTGGAGCTCGACACCTCGAGCCACGCGCCGACGCCCGGCGCCCACGCCTCGAGATCGAGCGTCCGCGCGGACCCGAACCCCGTGTCCCCCGCGGCAAGCTCGACGACGCGATAGGGGAGGCCGAGGCGACGCAGGACTTCCTCCGCGTGGCCGGTGAGCCGCTCGTGCTCCGCCGGCGAATCCTCCGGCCTGCAGAGACGCACGAGCTCGACCTTGTCGAACTGGTGCACGCGAATGAGGCCCCGCGTATCCTTGCCGTGCGCTCCCGCCTCGCGGCGGAAGCAGGGCGTCCACGCCGCGTACGCGATGGGCAGCTGGGACGCGTCGAGCATCTCGTCCCGGTGGATGTTGGTCACCGGAACCTCGGCCGTCGGGATCAGGAAGAGATCGTCGGCAGGCGAGGCGTAGAGGTCGTCCTCGAACTTCGGCAGCTGGCCGGTGCCGGTGAGCGTCGCGCGGTTCACGAGATAGGGCGGCGCGACCTCGGTGTAGCCGTGCTCACCGGTGTGGAGATCGAGCATGAACGCGGCGAGGGCGCGGACGAGCCGCGCGCCGGGGCCGGTGAAGAGGGGAAAACCGGAGCCGGTGAGCTTGGCCCCGCGTGCCAGATCGAAGAGACCGAGCGCGGCGCCCAGGTCCCAGTGCGCCTTCGGCGCGAAGTCGAACCGGGGGAGCTCTCCCCACGCGCGCACCAGGCGGTTCGCCTCCGCGCCGCCGTCGGGCACTTCGTCCAGCAGGAAATTGGGCAGCGCGAGCGCGCGACCGTCGAGCGCGAGATCGAGCTCGCGCAACTCCGCATCGAGCGCCCGCACCTCGTCGCCCGACGCCTTGAGCGAGGCGAGAAGCTCGTCGGCGGGCTCGGCGGACCGCTTCCGCCGGGCGACCTCCGCGGTGGCGCTGTTCCGCTCCGCCTTCAGCTGCTCCACGCGCGTGAGCAGCGCGCGGCGGCGCCGGTCGAGCTCGAGCACGTGATCGAAGAGCGGGCCGAGGGCGGGGTCGGCCCGTCGGGCGAGCGCGCTCCGCGCCGCGTCGGGATCCTGCCGCACACGCCGGAGATCGATCACGGACTACTCGGTGGGGATGTCGGGCTCGAGCCCGCGATACCCGCAGTTGTCGTCGGTGAGGACGCGGAAGGTGATGGTGCGGGCGCCGGGCGACGGATCAATCGCGGTGATCTCGATCTTCCCGTACTTCGGAACCCCGAGACCCGAGCAGACCACGCGGGAGCGCACGACGTAGCGCTGGCCGACCTCGACCGGGATCGTATCAGCGGTGACGTAGCCGTTGAGCGGCGCGCTGGTGATGGACTCGAAGGTGGCGTCGGTGGCGAGGAAACCGGCGTTCGTGCCGGTAGTGACGCCGAGGCCGAGCACCGCGAGCGGCAGGAACACGGCGCGGCCGGCGGGGTCGATGTTGAAGGCGAAGTCGAAGGGAGCGCCCTGGTCGGTCCGCACGGCCATCGCTTCGGCCACCGAATAGGCGCTCGGCGTGGCGATCGGCGTGCCGGTCAGAGCCGAGAGCGTGACGGTGGACTCGACGTTTGGGATGGTAGCGTCGGCGAGATCGTTGGGATTGCCGCAGGCGGCGGTGAACCCGACGAGGAGGCAGGTGACGGCGGCAGCGAACCGGTGCATGAGCGAGGAAGGTTAAGGGCCCCGGAGAGGGTGGTCAACCCGCGATCTTTTCTTGACTTCGACCTTCCCGGCCTCTACGTTCACGGGTCCATTTGCCACCCCGTCACGGAGCGCCGAAATGCCCGGTTTGGCCGAGGTTGTCCGCGGGCTGGCGGCGCGCGACGGCGTGGATGCCGTGGTGCTCGTGAGCCCGGACGGGCTCCCGATCGACCATGCCGCGCGCGGCGCCTGCGATGCCGACGCGCTGGCGGCTCTCGCGACGACGGTGCTCCGCCCCGCGGCCCGGATCGGTGACACGGCGGCGCGCGGGCCGCTCGGACGAATCGTCTTCGAGTATGGCGGCGGACTCGCCCTGCTCTCCGTCCTGGGTGACGGCCACGCCCTGCTGGTCCTTCTCGCACCCGACGCCGATGCCGGCACGATGCTCTTCGAGCTTGGCCGGCTGACGCCGGCGCTCGCATCCCTCCTCTGACCGCCTCCCCGGGTTCAGCACCGATCATGATCCAATGAAGTGGGGTGTACTCCTGGCGGGCGGCTCCGGCACCCGCTTCTGGCCGCTCAGCACGCCACGCCATCCGAAGCAGCTTCTCCCGCTCGCGGGGCCCGGCTCGACCGCCGAAGAAGCGATCACGCGGCTCGCCGGGCTGATCCCGCCCGAGCGAATCCTGGTCGTGACCGGTGCCGCGCTCGCCGCGCCGCTCGGCGCGCGCCTCGGCGTGCCGGCGGAGAATTATCTGATCGAGCCGCGCGCGGCCTCCACCGGTCCGGCGCTCGTCTGGGCGTCGTGGGAGGCGTGCCGCCGCGATCCTGCCGCGGAAGTCCTCTCGATGCACGCCGACTGGTCGGTCGGGAACGCGGAAGCGTTCCGCCGCGATGCCGCCGCCGCGCTGCAGTGCGCGAGTGAGCTGGATCGGCTCATCACCGTCGGTGTCGAGCCGAATCGCCCCGAGACGGGGTACGGCTACATCGTGCCCGGCGGCCCGCTCGCCGGGGGCGCGCGGACGGTGGCGCGCTTCACCGAGAAGCCGGATGCGGCGACGGCGCTCGATCTGATCGCCGCGGGCGCGCTCTGGAACAGCGGGCTCTTCGCCTGGACGTCGCGATGTCTCTTCCGCGAGATCGGCCTGCACACCCCGGAGATCGCGCCGCACCTCACGCATCTCGACGGGGGTGACGTCAACGCGTTCTTCCGGGAGGTCACGCCGATCTCGATCGATGTCGGCCTGCTCGAGCGGAGCCGCGCGGTGGCCGTGGTCAGCGGCGCCTTTGCGTGGGACGACGTGGGGACGTGGGAGGCGCTCAGCCGGGTGCGGCCGAAGGACCCGGACGGCAACGTCGTCGTCGGCCCCGCGTTCCTCGACGGCGCGCGTGACTGCATCGTGTGGACCGACGGCGAGCCGGTGGTGGTGAGCGGAGTCGAGGACCTGGTGGTGATCCATGCGAACGGCCGAATCCTCATCATGCGCCGTGACCAGGCCGCCGACGTGAAGCGCCTGCTCGACGTGCTGCCGGACGAGGTCAGGAACATTCCGTGACGTCTCTCTTCCTGCTCGAGCCCGCGACGCGCGGCCTCCCGTGGGCTCCGTTCGAGGGCGTCCGGCCGGTGAGCGAGCTTCGCGCCGGCGTGCCGCGCATCCGCGAGCGCTGGGAAGCGGCGCTCGGGCAGCGGACGACGGCGATCCTCTCGACGCAGCTCGCCGGGTTCACGGAGCTCGACGAGCCGCCGGTACGCCCGGTCGGGCCGCTTCCCGGCCCCGCCGTGATCGCGGCGTCGTGGTTCGCGCCGGCGGGCGCCGTCACGGTGCCAGCCGGTGCGCGGCGGCTCACGGCCGGCGGCACGACGGTCGCGTGGGTCGTTCCCGCGGGGGCGGAATGGAAGGGGCCGGACGAGGTCGGCAACGCCGCACCGGCGGCTGGGCTCCTCCTCGGTGGCAGTCACGACCTGCTCACGGCACTCGACCGGTACCTGGGACCCGACTGCGACGCGCGGGCGGGCGGCGCGCGGGATCCACTCCCCGACGGAACGGTGATCCTCGGGGACGCCGCGCGCGTTGCGGCTCGCGGCGCGACGATCGAACCCGGCGTCGTCTTCGATGTGCGTGGGGGCGCGGTGGTGATCGAGAGCGGCGTCGAGATCCGCCACGGCACCCGCATCGAGGGTCCCTGCTGGTTCGGCCAGGGGTGCCGCGTGCTGGGTGGCTTCATCCGCGCGTCGGCCTTCGGACCCCGCTCGGTGGTGCGCGGCGAAGTGTCGTCGAGCTCCTTCCTGGGCTACGCCAACAAGAGTCACGACGGGTTCGTCGGCAATAGCGTCGTCGGCCACTGGGTGAACCTCGGCGCCGGAACGACGACCTCGAACCTCAAGAACACCTACGGTCCCGTTCGGCTCGACATCGCCGGCCGCCGCGTGGAGACGGGGCGCACCAACCTGGGCAGCCTCATCGGGGATCATGCGAAGACGGCCATCGGCACCATGCTGCCCACGGGCACGATCGTCGGCGCGGGGGCCAGCGTGTTCGGCGAGGGCCCCGTGCCGAAGTACGTCTATCCGTTCGCGTGGGGCGCCGGCAACGATCAGCGCCAGAGCGAGGCGGGCTTTCTCACCATCGCCGAGCGCGTGATGCCGCGCCGCGACGTCGCGTTCACGCCCGAACGCCGCGCCTCGCTCGCCGCCACCTACCGCCGCCTCACGGACGGCGCATGACGACACTCCATGCGCTGGGCTCGGGATCCCGCGGCAACTGCTTCGCCGTCGCGTCGCAGGGCGCGACCCTCCTGATCGATGCCGGGTTCAGCGCGCGCGAAATCCAGCGGCGCGCCGCGCTCGCCGGCGTCTCGATCGAGACGGTGGTCGGCATCGCGCTCACGCACGAGCACGGCGACCACGCCTGCGGGGCGTCGCGCCTCGCGCGGCTCCTCGGCGTGCCGGTCCTCACGGCACCGGGAACGTGGGAGCGGCTCTGCGCCGCGATGGAGGGCGCCGAGCATCGCACGCTGGGACTCACGACGCCGGCGGTCGCGGGTCCCTTCCGCGTCCGCGCCTGCCGGACCAGCCATGACGCGGCCGAACCGCTCGCGATCGTGGTGGATGCGCCGGACGGCGCCAGCGTCGGCGTCGCCTACGACCTGGGGCGGCCGACGGCCAGCGTGCGCTATCTCCTCAGGGGTGTCACCGCGGTCGTGCTGGAGGCCAACCACGACGACGTCCTGCTCCGGACCAGCGGGTATCCGCCGTCGGTGCAGCAGCGGATCGCCGGTGCCGGCGGCCATCTGTCGAATCGCGCCGCGGCGGAGCTGCTTGCCGAGATCCATCATGACGGGCTGGGCGTGGTGGTGCTGGCGCACCTGAGCCAGCGATGCAACGGTGCAGCGGAGGCACGCGCGACGATCGAGCCGGCGCTGCGGCGAGCGGGGTTCCGGGGGGAGCTGCACGTCGCGCTCCAGGATACGCCGCTCGAGCCGCTCAAGGTCGAGGCGCCGCTCCGGGGCCAGATGGCGCTCGAGCTCTAGCGGTCAACCGCTAGCGAAGCGACAACTTCCAGTACTGCACCTCATCCCGGTTGGGAAGCGGCACCGCGAGCACCCCCCGCTTCGTATCGATGCCCATGTCGGCCGGCTGCACCAGCCCGGTGAGCAGCCGGCGGCTCGACGAATCGGTGACGACGTACACCGCCGAGTCGCCCCAGCTCGACACGAGCAGCGTCCGGCCCGGCAGCGCTTCCACACCGTCGAACTGCCCGCGCCCCGGCATCACCGGCAGGCGCGTCATGCCGGTGCTGTCGACGAGGAAGATGTAGTTCTGCAGATCCTGGAACGGCAGCACGACCCAGCGGCTCCGGGCGGAGTCCCAGGTGATGCCATTGGGCTGATGCAGCGAATCCCCCTGGGCCACGACCGTCACGGCATGCCCCGCGCCGATCCGGAAGATCCGGTCCCCGCCGACGGGGATGCGGCCGCGCGGATCCACTTCGATCCCCGTGTCGGTCAGCCAGAGCGAGCCGTCCGGCGCGGCGGCGATGTCGTTCAGGAAGCGCGCCGCCAGCGGCCGGAGGTCCACCATCGCGACCTGCGCGCCCGTACGCCGGTCGAATCCCCACACCTGATCGATATCGGTCACCCAGAGCGTGTCGCCGGTGATGGCGAGGCCCTTCGGCGCATTGAGCACGACGCCTCCCTTCCCCAGGCCCACGAACATGATTCCCGTGTCCGGCCGCGCCGCGCTCACGCGCATGATGAAGCCGTTGCCATCCTTCGACGACATGCCGCCGTTCACGTTGGAGATGAAGAAGACGTCCTGTTCGGGATCGTAGCGAACCGACTCCGGGCCGCGGAAGTTGACGCCGGTGAGGATATGGGTCGCCTCGGCCGCCGGCGTGGAATCGCGGGCGGCGCGAGTGGTGGCGGACGACCTGCTGCAGGCGGCGGACGCCGCGGCGATGACTGCGAAGAGGGCGACGGCGGGAAGGGCCGGACGGCGCATGGGGTCCCCGGAGAAGGCGTTGCTCCGAACTACCTCCCCGGGGCGGCGGCGTCCATGATGCAGGTCACCTCACTCGCCGCCGAGGTCCGGATCGGGCGGGACCGCGATGCCGGCAGGCCGGCCGGTGGGCGGACCGACCCGCTGGAACGACACGGGCTTCGTGAGGTCGCCCTCGGAGAGCGTGAGGGTCTGCCCCTTCAGCTTGAGCTTGTAGTCCTCCCACTCGCCGCCGATCGCGAGCCAGAGACGGTCGCCCTTCACGCGCCAGCGCACGGTTTCGGTGCCCCAGCTGGCGCTGCTGTCCTCGCGGACGACGACGAGCCGCGGAGCATCCTTCCGCTGGGCAAGCTTTGCCGCCGCATCGACCCGCCAGGTGCCGATGACGGTGGCGCGGGGTGACTGCGCGGCTGCGGGTGACGCGAGGAATGCGAGCGCGAGGCCCGTCAGAAGTCCGGTGTGTTTCACTGCCCGTCCGTCCCGTTCGAGTGCCGGCTGCTGCAGTGCCGGAGTCCCGAATTTAATCGGCCTGCAGGGCCCGACCAACCGGGGCCGACCCGGCCGGCGCGGCGGCCAGGCGGGCGGCGCTCGCCCGGCACTCCTCCGTCCGCGGGTGACCCGGACCCAGCGCACGGCCCAGGATCGCAGCCGCAGCGGCGAAGAGCGCTGCCGCCTCGGCCGGATCACCCCGGCAGGCCCGTACGACGGCGAGGTTGCACAGCGTCCCCGCCAGGTCGTGGTGGCCCGGGCCGAGCGCGTCATGCTTGAGCGCGGCCGCACGCCGGAGCAGCTCCTCGGCCTGGTCGAGCTCGCCGCGCTCGGCGTGACGGCTGCCGAGGTTGTGCAGGGCGGATGCGAGATCGTGGCTCACGTCGCGCGGCGACCGCTCGAAGCAGGCGAGCGCCGCCGCGTACAGCGACGCCGCTTCGTCGTATCGGCCCTGCCCGTCCAGGAGCGCCGCGAGCGCGACCTGATCGGCCGCGACGGCTTCGGGATCCGCCACCGGCAGCGCGAGACGGATGGCAAGGCCGCGCCGGGCGAACCGTTCGCCGGAGGCGTGGTTCCCGCGGGCGTGCTCGATGCCGCCCAGGTTGTGATAGAGGGTGGCCAGGGCAGCGGGGTCGGCATTCCCGGCGCTCTCGAGGAGCGCGAGGGCGCGCTCGTAGTGGGCGCGCCCCGCGTCGTAGTCGCCCAGCTCCTTGCAGCGGAGCCCCTGGGCGTTGAGTGCCGCAGCCCGCTCGAGCACCGATCCTCCGGAGGCCGGCTCGGTCACCCGCGGATCTGCGGCAGGGCGAGCCGCGTCTCGTTGTGGTTCGCCGCGAGCCGAGGAGTCACTCGCTCCTCCAGATCGCGCACCGAGAGCTCGATCGTCTCGGCGTCCCGGCCGGCGGCGCGCCGCACTTCGGGCTGCTGCTCGGGGGTGGGGCGAAGCGTGATGGGATCCTTTGACGTGGCGCTCATGTCCGGTCTCCTGTGGGGGTGATCCGCCGCGGCCGCGCCCCATGCGCCGGCCCTCAATCTGGAGATCGGGATCCCGCAGGAAAAGCCGACAGGAATCCGAAAAGCGGGCGGCCCGGGCAGATGCCCCGGGCCGCTCGCGTCTTGGGAACCGGGTTCGCCGGCTGCGATTCACTGCCCCGATGCCACCCGGGGCACGATGCGCTCCTCCAGCTCTTCGACGGTGAGCTCGATGGCATCTCCCGGCCGACCGATGATGCGGCGAACCTGTTCGCGCTGCGCGGGCGTCAGCGGTATCCGGGCGGGCCCCCCTGGCTGGCATTCCATGTTGTCTCCCGTGATGCAGTGGACTGGCGCGCTCCGGCGAAACGATGGGCGTTCTCGCCCACGTCAGATACTCGCAAATGCGCGGCGGAAACGGACACCGGATCCTTGCCTGGGCCACGGGGGGCCACCCCGGCGAGACGGGCTGAGAGCCGGCGCGCCGCCGACGTTTCGCTGTTGGTGTAGCCGAGCCCGCCTGCAAGGCCGGGGAGGCCTCGCCGGAGGGCTATCACCGCGCCCGACGTGTCTGCCAGCGCAAGCCTCGCATGGCCAAGCACCACGAACGCCCGGCCGATATCGCCGCTCGCCGCGCTGTCCTGCCCGATTCGAGTCGCAAGATCGATCGCATACCTGGCGAACGAATCTGCGGCAATCGGGTCCCCGCCCGCGAGCGACGAGCGCGACATTCTGAGCACGAGCCTCACGTCCGATTCCTTGATGGCCCCACGCGCGAGCCCGGTCCTGCCGATCAGCACGCGCTCCCAGCGGATTGCAGTGGCATGGTCACCCTCAGCGTCCGCTTCTGCGGCATAGGCGAGGTCTGCGCCCACCCATGCAGGGATGGCGGGGAGCGCCCGAAATCGGGGGAAGAGCGCGCGCGCAGCCCGCACGAGCCCTGCATCGCTGAGGAAGGTGATCGCGCAGCCAAGAAAATATTTTTCCAAACCGGGGTGACCCTGGATCACTGCGGAGTCGCGGAGCGCGAGAAAGACTCGGGCCGCTGACCTCAGTCTCCCGAGACTGGCGTCCAGCAGCGCGCGATCAGGCTGCATCCAACCCGTGACATTCGGAATGTCCGACCACGCTACATCAGGCAGGGAGGCGTACAGCGACTCGGCGGCAAGGTACTCCCCGAGGGCCTCATCGAAGTCAATCCCAAGTAGAACAGCCTTGAAGCTCGCGGCCGTCTCCTCGCGACCAGTTTCGCGGAAAATCGCGAGTCGCCGCGCATTCATTGCCCTCGCGGTCCGGAGCCGATGGACCACCGGAAGGGAGTACACATTGGCAAGGTCGTACAGGGTCCAGTCCGCGACGACCGATAGCGAGTCGCCGCTCTCAGCTTCAATTGCCACGGCCTTCTGCAGGAAGGACAGACTCCGCTCAGCCGCGTCCGGCGCAGCGCCCGCGACCCTTGCCTCCGCGAGGAGGCAGATGGAGCGCACCTCTGCTCCGGGCTCAGGGACCCTGCGCAGGTGCCGACGCGCGCGCGCCAGACTTGCCGACGCTATGGCGTTTGTAGCGCCTGCGCGGGCCATGCGGCACTCGGCCATCGCCGCCGATTCCCCATCTGCCGCGCTGTCCGCTACCGACTCGGCGCGGCGCAGCAGCGAATCGCTGACGACCACCTGCTGCTGCGCCGCATGCTGGTCGGCCAGGTCGATCAGGAGCCGCGCGCGAACGCGAAGATCTCCCCAGATAGGCCGATCGAGCAGTCCTCGAGCCTGGCGGAGCAATCCGTCCGTCGTCAACCCGCGCGCGGTTGGACCGAGCGAGCCGATGAGGGTCTGCATGAATACGCTTGACGCGAACACGCGGCGCTCCTCCAGTCGGGAATGGTCCCGCTGGGCCCGGGCGTCATCGCGTTGACGTCGAGCCTCGCCGAGCTGCAGGAGCGCAAACACGGTGGTGCCCATGAGCAGGCCCGCCACCAGCGCGCCCCCCGCCACGGCGAGGCGGTTCCGCCGCAGGAACTTTCGCGCTCGGTACGTCAGTGTATCGGGCCGGGCATGCACCGGCTCGTGACGAAGGAACCGCCGGAGGTCGTCGGCGAAGCCCGGCACGGTGGCGTACCGTTCGGCCGGCGACTTCTTGAGGGCACGAGCCGCGATTGTGTCGATATCCCCGCGGAACAGCCGCCGAATGCGCTCGGGCGCGGCCGCTCGGCCCGCGGCAACGCTGACCCGCGACGGTGTCGCCTCGACCAGTCGCTGGATGTGCTCAGCCGTCGTGGCGGCACCGTCGCCGGTCGGATGCCGACCGGAGAGCAGCAGATACATCAGCACGCCCAGCGAGTACACATCCGTCGCAACCGAGATCGCTCCGCTCGTGACCTGCTCCGGCGCAGCGAACTCCGGCGTCAGCGCCGAGCCCGCGGCATCCGTCAGCTGGGACCGCCCGCCGGGTTCCCCATCGGCGGCGAGCAGCTTGGCGATTCCGAAGTCCAGGAGCTTCACCGTCCCGTCGGCGGTCACGAGCAGGTTGGACGGCTTGATGTCCCGGTGCACGATCAGGTTGGCGTGCGCGTGACCCACCGCGTCGAGGACCTGCAGCAGCAGCGCGATCCGGTCGGTGGGCGAGAGCCGCCGCTCGTCGGCGTACCGGTCGATCCGCACGCCGTCCACGTACTCCAGCACCAGATAGGGCTGGCCGTCCTCGGCCACGCCGGCATCGATCAGCCGCGCGATGTTGGGATGCGCGAGCCGGGCAAGCGCCGTCGCCTCGCGCCGGAAGCGCTCGGCGCCGGCCGCGTCGAGCAGGGGCAGGTTGAGGAGCTTGATCGCGGCGTGGCCTTCGAACCGCCCATCGCTTCGCCGCGCGAGCCAGACCGTGCCCATCCCGCCCCGGCCGAGCGGCCGCTCGAGGGTGTACGCGCCGATGCGTCGGCCGGCCAGCGAGGTGACGTGCGGCTGCACGGGCGCGGGGTGCTGCAGGAATCCTGCGGCGTCGATCTCGGCCTCGCGCGCGAGGAGCTCGGCGAGCGCTTCGGCGAGCGCGGGATCCGCCGAGCGGACGCGCGCGAGCCAGGCCTCCTGGTCGGTCGAACCCAGCTCGAGTCCCTCGTCGAGCAGCCGGTCGAGGTGAGTCAGGCGTTCTTCGAGATCGGTGGGCGGATCAGGAGGCACGCGGTGGCATGGCGCGAGGGCCGATCAGGTATTGCGAAGGGTGTGCTGCAGCAGGAGGCGGGCCTTCCGCCAGTCGCGGCTCACGGTCCGCTCGGAAACCCCGCGCAGCGCCGCGACTTCGGCGAGCTGGATGCCGCAGAAGAAGTGCAGATCGACCAGCTGCGCCAGGTCGGGATTCACCGTGCCGAGGATCGCGAGGGCGCGGCCCACTGCTTCCATCGCATCGGCGTCCGCGGCATCGCTGTCCGCTGCGGACGGGACCGAACCGGCCTCGAGCGGCAATCCGGTGAGCTGGAACTCGCCACCCCGCTTCAGTGCCTGCCGCCGGCGGGCGTAGTCGATCATCAGGCCGCGCATCGCCCGGCAGGCATAACCGAGGAAGTGAGCGCGGCTGTTGAAGCGGAGCTCGTCGCGGCCGCTGAGGTTGAGGTAGGTCTCGTGCAGCAGGGTGGTCGTGCCCATGCTGAGGGCGCCGCCGCCGCGGTGCAGCTCGCGCTCGGCCAGGGCGTGCAGCTCGCGGTAGAGGGCGGCGAACAGGGCATCCGTCGCGGCCGGGTCGCCGCGGTCGGCGGTGTCGACGAGCGTTGCGCGGTGCGTGTCCACGGCAGGTATCCTCGGCAGGCCGGGGGCGTGAAAGGCCTGCCGAGGACAATATGCCGCCGGAATCCGCGGCCGTCAAAACGGCCGCACCGCTGACGGGAGAGCCGCGGAACGCAATGCGTGGCGAATGCCAGATGGCATGACCCGGCGACCGGCAACGAGGCGCGCCGTGCTACCCGGACCTTCGCGCGCGGAGCCGCCATCCGAGCCGGCGAACGCCGGGCGCCCGCTCACGGCTGAGCGAAGGTCAGCCCGCCAGCTACCGCCACCGGGGACAGGGCCTCCGTTGTAGTACCATCGCCCAGTTCGCCTTCGATATTCCCGCCCCAGCAGTACGCAGCCCCCGCGCTGGTGAGCCCGCACGTATACCAGTCGCCCGCGTCCAGTTGTACGAAAGTGAAACCGCTGATCGCCGTCCCCGGGGATGACGCGCCGGTCCCGCCACCGACGCCCAGCTGGCCGTACTCATCGGTACCCCAGCAGTAGGCTGTTCCCGTGCTGGTGAGCCCGCAGGTGTGCGATTCGCCGGCGCCCAGGCTCGCGAAAGTGAGCCCACCCGTCACCGCCACCGGCGATGACGAGGATGTGCGGGTGCCATCGCCGAGCTCGCCGTCTCCATTCGCTCCCCAGCAATAGGCCGTGCCCCCGTCCGCCACGCCGCAGGTGTGCGCAGCCCCCGCCGAGAGGTTCGCGAAGGCGATCCCCCCGACGACCGCGACGGGCGCTGATGCGTTGGCCGTGCCGCCATCACCCAACTCGTGCAGGGAGTTGTCACCCCAGCAATAGGCGGCCCCGTCCATCGTGAGTCCGCAGGTGTGGAACCAGCCGGGCGCCAGGCTCGCAAAGGTGAGCCCACCGGTCACCGGCACGGGGCTCGATGCGTCGCTCACGTTTCCAGTTCCCAGCTGGCCGTCAAAGTTCGCGCCCCAGCAATAGGCCGCGCCTCCGCTGGCGAGTCCGCAGGTATGCTCGCGGCCAGCCGCGATGCTCGTGAACGTGAGCCCACCGCTCACGGCCACGGGCGTTGATTCGGAAACTGTGCCGGCATCGCCGAGCTCGCCCGAAAAATTGAGACCCCAGCAGTAGGCGATTCCCGCGCTGGTGAGCCCGCAGGTGTGGGCGCCGCCGGCCGTCAGGCTCGCGAACGTGAGCCCTCCGACGACTGCGACGGGACTTGAAGCGTCGGTCGTACTTCCGTCACCCAGCTGGCCGTTCGCATTGCGGCCCCAGCAGTAGGCAGCACCCCCGGTCGTGAGTCCGCAGGCGTGGTCGCCGCCGGCCGTGAGCGTTGTCCGGGCCAGGGTCACGGCCGCGGCGCTCACCGTCACCGGAACCCTGCGCATCTCCCCCCGCTTGTCGGTCACGGTGATTGTGCAGCTTCCCGCGGCAACCGCCGTGACGGTGAACGTCGCCACGTAGACCGAGCTGCCCGCCGGCTTCGAGGCCGGCACGCTGGCGGGCGCGACTGTGGCGCACGCCGCGTCGGAGGTCGAGGCGGTGAGCAGTCCCACGAACTGCACGGACGCTGTCAGCGTCGCCGACACTGTGGTGGGGGGCGTGAGGGTCAGCGCCATCGGCGTCACGGTGAGGGGCGCCGCGTTGCCGCCCTTGGCAAAGCCGGGCCCGGTGGGGGACTGGTCCTCGCCGCAACCCGTGGCGAGACCCAGCATCAGGACGGCGCCGGCGGCGAGCGCGCGGCAGAGGGTACGGGGCATGGAGCGGACTCCGGAAGCAGGGGCCGGCGCCGGCAGGCGCCTGATGGGGCTTCTCCTGTCCTCCTACTCGGATTTTGCTGGCGGCGGACGCCATGTCGACCACATCCTCACCACTACGCCAAAGCAACAACCCGCCCCGGCATGCGCCGGGGCGGGTCTCGTGCTGCAGCTGCGATCGCGAGACTAGTACATCCCGCCCATGCCGCCGCCACCACCGCCGGCCGGCATGCCCTGATTCTTGTTCTCTTCCTTCCGCTCCACCACGACGCACTCGGTCGTGAGGAGCAGTCCCGCGATGGACGCCGCGTTCTGGAGCGCCGTGCGGGTGACCTTGGTCGGGTCGATGACGCCGGCCTTGACCAGGTCCTCGTAGCTGTCGGTGCCGGCGTTGTAGCCGAAGTTCTTCTCCTTCGACTCCTTCACCTTGGCGAGCACGATCGAGCCCTCGACGCCCGCGTTGATCGCGATGGCGCGGATCGGCTCCTCGATCGCACGCCGCACGATCTCGACGCCGATCTTCTCGTCCTCGCTGCCGCGGATCTTGTCCAGCACGTGCTGCGCGCGGATGAGCGCCACGCCGCCGCCGGGCACGATGCCCTCCTCGACCGCGGCGCGGGTGGCGTGGAGCGCGTCCTCGACCCGGGCCTTCTTCTCCTTCATCTCGGTCTCGGTCGCGGCGCCCACGTTGATCACGGCGACGCCGCCGCTCAGCTTGGCCAGCCGCTCCTGGAGCTTCTCACGGTCGTAATCCGAGGTGCTCTTGTCGATCGCACCGCGGATCTCGCCGATGCGGCCCTGGATGTCGCCATCCTTGCCCTTGCCGTCGACGACGGTGGTGTTGTCCTTGTCAACCTCGATCCGCTTGGCGCGGCCCAGGTCGTTGAGCGTCGCGTTCTCCAGCT
>JAICUF010000074.1 GCA_025935995.1 Gemmatimonadales bacterium | reverse complement strand
GTCCCATCGGGTGTCGATGGGGCGACGATGCGGCGACTTCCATCGGATGTCAAGGGGAGTGGGACGGGCCGGCCGCCGGGCGGGGCGCGCCGGCCGGAGCGGCTCCTACCGCGCCCGGAACGCCAGCTCCACGATCTCCCGATACACCGTCTCCGCCTGCGCCGCGTCCCCCGACCGGATCGCTTCCGTCGCGCAGTGGCGCAGGTGGTTGTGCAGGAGCTGCCGCCCCACCGCCCGCAGCGCCTCCTGCACCGACGCCACCTGCGTCAGCACGTCGGCGCAGTAGCGTTCGTCCTCCACCATCTTCTGCAGCCCGCGCACCTGGCCCTCGATCCGGCGCAGGCGGTTGGTCGCCGACTGCTTCAGCTCGGGGTCTACTCCGACCGCGTGGGTGCCATCGCCCGGGCGGGCGCCGCAGGCGCAGGCGGCGGGGGATTCGATCATGGTCTCGTCCTTCCGCGAAGCATCGCGGGTCATCGTGGGTCGAAGCGCCGCAGGCGCAGGCTGTTGGTCACGACACTCACCGAGCTCACCGCCATTGCCGCCGCCGCCATCGCCGGCGTGAGGCGCAGCCCGAACACCGGATAGAGCGCGCCCGCCGCGACGGGGATGCCGATCACGTTGTAGATGAAGGCCCAGAAGAGATTCTGCCGGATGACGCGCATCGTGCGCCGGGTGAGCGCGATCGCCTGGGGGACGCCGGCGAGGTCGCCACGCATGAGCGTGATGCTGCCAGTCTCCATCGCGACGTCGGTGCCGGTGCCCATCGCGATCCCCACGTCGGCGGCCGCGAGGGCGGGCGCGTCGTTGAGCCCGTCGCCCACCATCGCGACGACGCGGGCGCCGTTCCGCTGCAGCCGCCGCACCTCCTCGAGCTTGTGGTCCGGCAGCACCTCCGGCACGACCGTCGTGATTCCCACCGCGTGCGCCACGCTCTCCGCGGTGGCCCGCGCGTCCCCGGTGAGCATCACGACGTCGAGGCCCATCGCGCGAAGACGCTCGACCGCGGCGCGGCTGGTCGGGCGTACCGGATCCGCCACGCCGAGGAGGCCCAGGAGCCGGCCATCGGCCGCGACGTAGACCACGGTGCGCGCCCCGGCGGCGAACCGTACGGCGTCGGCATCCAGCGCGGCCGCGTCCACGCCTTCCCGCGCCAGGAGCCGGGCGGATCCCACGAGCACGCGCCGGCCCTCGACGCTCGCCGCAACGCCGAGGCCCGTGAGCGACTCGAACGCCGTGGCCGGCGGCGCCACGAGGCCGCGCTCGCGCGCCGCTCCCGAGATCGCCTCGCCCAGCGGATGCTCGCTCAGGCGCTCGACCGCCGCCGCCAGGCGTAGCGCCTCCTCCGGCGCCTCGCCGGAAAGGTCGGTGACGGCGGGGTGTCCCTCGGTGATGGTGCCGGTCTTGTCGAGTACGACGACATCGAGATCGCCGGCGCGCTCGAGCGCCTCGCCCCCTTTCACCAGGATGCCAAGCTCCGCGCCGCGCCCCGTCGCCACCATCACTGCGGTCGGCACGGCCAGCCCCATCGCGCAGGGACAGGCGATGATCAGGACCGTCACCGCCGCGACCAGCGCGTGCAGGTACGCAGGGTCCGGTCCCAGGTCGAACCAGATGACGAAGGTCGCGATGGCGATCGAGATCACCACCGGCACGAACACCGCGGACACCCGGTCGGCCAGCCGCTGGATCGGCGCGCGCGAGCCCTGCGCCTGCTCCACCATGCGGATGATCCGCGCGAGCACCGTGTCCTCGCCGGCGTGCTCGACCCGGAACCGGAAGGCGCCGTTCCGGTTGAGCGTGGCGCCGACCACGCGGTCGCCCGCCGTCTTCCGCACCGGCGCGGGCTCGCCGGTGAGCATCGACTCGTCCACCGTGCTCGCGCCGTCGACGATCACGCCGTCGGCCGGAATCCGGTCGCCCGGGCGGATGACGACCTCATCGCCGGCGCGCAATGCGTCCAGCGGGATTTCATGCTCCCGGCCGCCACGGAGCACCCGCGCGATGGCGGGGCGGAGGCCGGCCAGCCGGCGGATCGCGTCCGACGTGCGGCCCCGTGCCCGCGCCTCGAGCAGGTTTCCGAGCAGGATGAGCGCGATGATCCACGCGACCGCCTCGTAGTACACATCCACCGGCACGCCGCGCACGGCGAACCAGCCGGGAGCCACCGTCACCACGAGGCTGAACATGAATGCGGCGCCGGTGCCGACCGCGATGAGGGTGTTCATGTCGGCGCCATGGTGCCGGAACGCCGCCCACGCGCGGGTGTAGAAATGCCGCCCGGCCCAGAGCACCACCGGAAGCGTGAGCGCGAGCAGCAGCCAGCGCTCGCCCGATCCCGTCCCCGACATGCCGCCCGGCCGCATGCCGAGCACCATCGAGATCGCGGCGACGGCAAGGCTCACGATCAGCTTCGAGCGGATCTCCCGGACCTCCGCCTCCCGCACCGCGTCGCGCTCCGCCACGCGCTCCGATGCGGCGCGCGGAGCGGCCGGCGGCTCGGCACCATAGCCGGTGTCGCGGATCGCGGCCACGAGCCGGTCTGCCGAGGTGGCGGCGGGATCGTAGGCCACGGTCGCGGTCGACGTCATGAGGTTGACGTTGGCCGACCGCACGCCGGGCGCGCGCTCGAGGGCGCGCTGCACGCGGGCACTGCATGCCGCGCAGGTCATTCCGGTGACCGGAATGTCGCACCGCACCGGATCCGCCTCTGTCGGTGCGGGTGCCGGAGCCAGGGGCGCACTCATCAGGCAGGCTCCACGACAAGGCGCCCGTGCACCATCCCCATTCCGCAGGAGAAGTCGTAGGTTCCCGGCACCGCGGGCGTGAACTCGACCGGCGTCGTCTCGTGCGGCGCGAGCCACGCGCGCACGCCGAACGCCGGCAGCACGACCTCCTCGGTGCAGGGATTGGTCTCGTTCCGGAAGAAGTCCAGGCGCACCGGTCGCCCCGCGGCGACGTGCACCTCGTTCGGCGTGTAGCCGCCCTGCACGTCGATCCGGACCCGCTGCACGTCATCACCCATGGCGCGCGCGGCGACACCGGCGCGACCGGCGAGGAAGAAGTACCAGAGCACCCAGCCGATGAGCGCCACGCCGCCGGCCGTGACCAGCAGTTGCGCGGTGCTCATGCGGTGGCGCCGTACCCCGCGTCGGCGATGGCGCGCGTGATCGCGTCCACGCTGGTGCGCGACTCGTCGTAGCGGACATCGGCGTGGCCCATCCGGACCGAATCGATCTCAACGCCGGGAACGGCGCCGAGCGCCTGATTCACGGCATTGAGGCAATGGCCGCAGCTCATGCCGCTGATGTGGAGCGTGATCTGCCTCATGGCGGCGATCCCCCCTTCACGGGAAATTGGCGGACTGGCGCTACTGCAATTCACGGCAGCGCCGTCAATGTAGAATAGGGGGTAGGGGTATGTCAACGCGGCGCCCGATCTACCTGCCGAGGGAGCGGTGGCGCCGGACCACGCGCAGGGAGAAGTGGCTAAGTCGTTTGGGCGACTGGCTCAACGACCTGTGTTCCGTCGCGGTAACGCTTTTTCACAGCGTGATTTACCGGCCCCGCATCTAGTTCCGGCGGCGGCACACGTCGTGCTTTCGGGTACGGCATGTTCCCCGACCGCGAGATCCCGCTCGTCCCCTCACTCCCGCCGGGGGAGGAATCGGCTGACGCCGAGACGCTCGAGACCTGGCATCTCGCGCTTTCGAACGCGATCTCGTCGGACCTTCCGCACGATCTTCTGGGCGTCTGGCTCTACCCCGCCGCCGGCGGCGCGGCGCTGATCGCGCCGGCCGCGCTCGCAGCCGACCAGCTCACCGTTCCCCTTCCCCCCGACATCTCCCCCGCGACCCTGGGGCTGCTCGAGGAGATCATCCGGGACGCCGGCTATCTCTCGGTAATGGCCCAGGTGGTCGAGTCGGGCGATCGCGCGACGGGGCTTCTCCTCTTCGCCGCGCTTCCGGAAGCGATCTACGACGATGCCGCGCGCGCGATGGCGGGCGGCGTGGCGTCCGCGCTCGCGCCGATGTTCGCGCGGCTCGCGCGGAAGTGGGGACTGCCCGCGGAGCCCGCGCACGAGGGCAGCGCCGAAGACACGGTGGTCACGTCGGTGGCGCGCATGGTCGGGTCGGCGGAGAATCCGCGCGCCTTTGCGCTCGCGCTGCGGGAGGCGCTGGCGCCGTTCGTCGCGGCGGAGCAGCTGGAGATTCTGGTGCCCGGCACGTCGCCCGAGCAATGGTACCGGCTGAGCGGCCACCCCGGTGGGCCGCTCTGGAGCGATCCCGACCTGGTGGTGACGCGGAGCCGGGTGGATCTGCCGGCGCTCTTCGGCGTGAACGAGACGCTGCTGATCGCGGACGCGGGCGGCGGCAGCGCGCTGCTGCCGGCTCCGGCGCGGTCCATCGCGGGCGTCTGGCTGGAGGCGGGCGGGCGCACGGCGGGCGCGCTGCTCCTGGGCGCGGGCGAGCCGGGCCGCTACGGCGAGCGCGACGTCGCGCTGCTCGCCGCGATCGCGCCGCTGGTGGCGATCCGAGTCGAGAGCTTCGTCGCGACCGGCAACCTGCAGATCGTGCGGACCCATCTCGCGACGCTCCGCGCCGTGCCCTCCCATCTCGGCCGCCTGGCCGAGGTGCTGGCGACGACCGGCAGCAGCGCGGAGGCGACGCGGCTCTTCGCCTCCGAGGCGGGATCGGTGCTGCCCTTCGACCGCCTGCACTTCGCGCTCCGGCTGGCGGAGGATGACCGCGTCGCTGTGATGGCTCCCGGCGAAACCCGGCCGTTGCCCGACCTGCCGCTCACGCCCGTCGCCGGCACCGGGCTCGGCCGCGTCGCGCGGGGCGAGCTCGCCAACCTGATGGTGCGGGCCGAGCGCCGGACCGATCTTATCGTGGGACTTCGGGTGGGGGGAGAGGTGATCGGCGCGATGGTGCTCACCGGCGATGCGAACCGCTTCGGCCGGGGCGACGTCGAGATCGCGCAGCAGCTTGCCGATCTCGTGGCGCCCCACCTGGAGATCCTGCGCCGCGCCGCGGTGGCGCCGCCTCCGCCGATCCCCGGGTGGAAGCGCGCGCCGAAGTTCTAGGGCCGGGCGTCAGACCTCGAGCCGGTCGCCCTCCCGCGCCACTCCCGCATACAGCACCGGCATCAGGAAGATGCTGATCAGCAGCCGCGAGAAGAGCCCTCCCACGATCACCATCGCGAACGGCCGCTGCGAGTCGGACCCGACGTCGGTCGAGAGCGCCGCCGGCAGCAGGCCGAGCGCGGCGACGAGCGCGGTCATCATGATCGGCCGGAGCCGGTGGAGCGCCGCCTCGCGGGCCGCGGCCATGATCCCGCTGCCGCCCAGCCGGAGCTCGTTCGCATACGAGATGTAGACCACCGCCGTCTGCACCGACACCCCGAAGAGCGCCAGGAACCCGATCCCCGACGACACCGAGAACGGCGTGCCCGTGATGGCGAGCGCCAGCAGCCCCCCCACCGGCGCCGAGAGCGCCACGCCGATGATCGTGATGACCGGGAAGGATACGTTCCGGTAGAGGGCGAAGAGCAGCACGAAGATCGCCGCGATGGTGAGCGGCAGCACGATCGCGAGCTGGCCGCGCGACGCGGTGTACTCCTCGTACTCGCCGCCCCACACCACGCGATAGCCCGGCGGAAGCGGAACGGCCGCCGCGACCTTCCGCTGCGCCTCCTGCACGGCACTCGCGAGGTCGCGGCCCTCCACCGCGAACTGCACGCCGATGTAGCGCGAGTTGTCCTCCCGGTAGATGAACGATGCGCCGCTCGCCACCTCGATGGTCGCGAGCTCCCGGAGCGGGATCTGCTGGCCGTCGGGCGCCGCCACCAGGATGTTGCCGATCTGCTCGGGTGTCTCGCGGAACCGCGGCTCGAGGCGCACGACGAGATCGAAGAGCTTCTCGCCCTGCACCACCGACGTGGCCGCGACGCCGCCCACGGCCGCCTCGATCAGCCCGTTCACGTCCGCCACGTTGAGCCCGTAGCGCGCGATCCGCCCGCGGTCGAGCTTCACCGTGAGACTCGGCTGGCCCAGCTCCTCCACCACGGTGACGCGGTCGATCCCGCGCACGCCGTCGATGACCTTCTCGATGGCGTGTCCCTTCGCCTCGAGCACGCCCAGGTCCGGACCGAAGATCTTCACCGCGAGCGCGCTCTTGAGGCCGGTCTCCGCCTCGTCGACCGCGTCCTCCGCCGGCTGGGTGTAGTTGAAGCTCACGCCGGGGAAACGCGAGAGCTTCTCGTTCACGGCCGCGATGAGCCCGGCCTTGGTGTGGTAGGCGCCGTGCCACTCGCGGTAGGGCTTGAGCCCGACGTAGAACTCGGCGTTGAAGAAGCCGGTGGGGTTGGTGCCGTCGTCGGGCCGGCCGTGCTCCGAGGCGACGACGGTTACCTCGGGAAACGAGCGCAGGATCTGGCGGATCCGCGGCACCAGCCGGCCGGAGGCCTCGAGCGAGATGGTGGACGGCATCGTGGCCCGGACCCACAGTGCCCCCTCGTCGAGATGCGGCATGAACTCGGCGCCGATGCCGGTGACGAGAAGGAGCGCCGCGCCGAAGAGGACGATCGAGGCGACGACCGTCGCGCGGCCGCGGGCCAGGCACCAGTCGAGCGCTCGGGCGTAGTGATCGCGCACCCACTCGAAGATCCGGTTCCGGCGTTCCTGCACGCCGCCCCGGAGGAGGAGCGCGCAGAGCACCGGCAGCACGGTGAGCGTCAGGATGAGCGAGCCGATCAACGCGAAGATCGTCGTGTCGGCCATCGGCTGGAACAGCCGCCCCGAGGGGCCGGACAGCACGTAGATCGGGAGGAACCCCGCGACGATGATCGCCACGGCATAGACGATGGGCCGGTCCACTTCCGCCGCGGCTTCGGCGATGACCTCGCGCACGGAATACGTCGTGCCGTGCCGCCGGGCGAGGGCGCGGTGGATGTTTTCCACCATCACGACCGCTCCGTCCACCAGGATGCCGAAGTCGATCGCGCCGATGGAGAGGAGATTCGCCGGAATGTGCTTGAGGTCGAGGCAGATGAAGGCGAAGAGCAGCGCGAGCGGGATCGTCGCGGCGACGATGAGGCCCGACCGCACGTTGAAGAGGAAGAAGATCAGCACGGCGACCACGAGGATGATGCCGCGGAGGAGGTTCTCCTCGACGGTCCGCGTGGTGAGGTGGATCAGGTCGCGGCGGTCGTAGAACGGCCGGATCTTCACGTCGTGCGGCAGGACCTGCCCGTTGAGCTGGCGGGTCATCGCCTCGACGCCCTTGAGCACCGTCTGCGCCTGCTCGCCGGTGCGCATGACGACGATGCCCTCGACGGCATCGTTCCGGTCGTTGAAGCCGAACTGTCCGAGCCGCGGCGCGAAGCCGATCACGACCTGGCCTACGTCGCGCACCAGGACCGGCGTGCCGTTCCGCACGGCGAGGACCACGTTGCCGATGTCCTCGGGCCGCTCCAGCCGGCCCAGACCACGGACGTAGTAGAACTGCCCGCCCTCCGAGTAGAACCCGCCGCCCGCGTTCCCGTTGTTGGCGCCCAGCGCGTCGACCACCTCGCCTACGGACAGGCCCGCGCCGGCGACGCGGGTCGGATCCAGCAGGACCTGGTACTGCATCGTCTGCCCGCCGAACCCCGAGAGGTCGGCCACGCCGGGCACCGACTTGTAGGCCTTGCTGAGGATCCAGTCCTGGATCGTCTTCAGCTCCATCGGGCTCCGGTCGGCGCTCTCCAGCACGTAGCGGTAGACGAGCCCCGAGGGCGAGGCAAGCGGAGCGACGTCGGGCTCCGCGCCTTCCGGCACCTCGACGCCTCTCAGCTGCTCGAAGACCCGCTCCCGCGCGAAGTAGCGGTCGGTGCCGTCGGTGAACACGAGCCGCACGTCGGAGAGCCCGTAGAGCGAGATCGAGCGGACGACGGTGAGCCCGGGCAGGCCGTTCATCTCGGTCTCGATCGGCACCGTGATGAGCCGCTCGACCTCCTCCGCCGCCTGGCCGGGCCACTGGGTGACGATCTCCACCATCGGCGGCGAGATGTCGGGGTACGCGTCCACCGGGAGCCGCGAGAACGACCAGACCCCGATCGCCGCGATCACGACGCAGAGCGTGAGAACGATGAGCGGTGCCGAGAGCGCGAGCGAGACGATGCGGTGAATGAGCGAGCGGCGGGTCGTCGCCTCCGCTCCCGCCTCCGGGTCGGTCATGATCCCGATCCCGCGAGGAAGACGGCGCCCTCGGTGACGACCGTATCGCCGGGCTCGAGGCCGCCGCGCACGACGTAGCGGTCGCCTACGCGCTGGCCCAGCTGGATGGCGCGGCGGCCGAAGGTGCGGCCGCTTCCCACGAAGACGTACGGCAGATTCTCGTCGTTCCGGAGCACGGCGGCCACGGGGACGAGGATACCGGTTCGGGTCCGGTCGGAGCGGATCTCGACATCCACCAGCATGTCGCGCCGGAGGACCGCGCCGCGGTTCGGCACCAGCACGCGGACCGCGGTGGCCTTGGTGCCGGGGTCCACCAGCGCCGCGACGTAGTCGACCCGGCCCTCCAGCGTGTCAGGCGATGCGGCCGTGCTCACGAGCACGCGCTCGCCCGCCCGCACGTCGGCCACGTCGCTCTCGAAGACGTTGGCCATCACCCACACCGACGAGAGATCGGCGACGACGAAGCACTGCGTGGCGCCGGCCTCGAGCAGCTGGCCCGGTGTGATCGTGCGCTCCACCACGGTGCCCGCGATCGGCGAGCGGATGGCCCCCTCGGCCACGGAGGCGGACCGGCCCTCGCGGATGGCCGCGATGGCGCGGTCGTCGACGCCCAGCGAGCGGAGCGCCGAGGCCGCCGCGTCGCGGTCGGCGGCGGCGGCGGCGAGGTCGGTGCGGGCCTGATCGAGGTCGCGGCGCGCCAGCGCGTCGTTCGCGAAGAGCTGCTCGTCGAGGGTGGCGATGCGCTGCGCGTTTCGCAGCCCGGATTCCGCCTTCCGGTAATTCGCGACCGCGTCGGCGAAGTCGGGCGAGGCCACCGTCGCGAGCGCCTGCCCGCGGCCGACGCGGGCACCGGGCTGCACCAGAATCCGGGAGACCGGGCCCGACACCGGCGACAGCACCACCGTCGAGTGGTCGCCGTTGAACGCCACGGTGCCGGTGGTGATGACGCTCGGCGTGTACGACACCGGCTGCGCTATCACCGTCCGGATCTGGCCGAGCTGCGCGCTGTCGAGGGTGACGCGGTCATTCGCCGTCGCACCCGCGGTGGACGTCGTGTCGGCGGCATGCGCGGGGGCTTCGCGCCGTCCGCAGGCGGCGACGGCGAGCGTGAGTGCCGCGAGCATGGGAAGGAGTCGCGAGCGGCTAGCGGACATGCGAGTCTCCGGAATCGAGCGAGTCGAGGGGCGTCGCCGCCGCGCGCTGCAGGTCGGCGCGGGCACCGCTGGCAGCGGTGAGGGCATCGGTGTACTGGCTTTCCGCGTCGAGGAGCGCGCGCCGAGCGTCGAGCACCTCGAGCGCGGACGAGCCGCCCAGGCCGTAGCTCACCGACGCGATGCGATAGGCCTCGCGCGCGGTGGGGAGGAGCTCGTCGCGGAGATAGACCGCCTGGCGGAGAGCGGCGTCGGCGGTGGCCCAGGCGGCTCGGATGTCCTGGCCTACCTGCGCCTCGAGATCGGCATAGGAGGCGGCCAGCTCACGCTCGCGGTAGCGCGCCTCGGCGATCTCGCCCTTGCTGTGCTGCCAGAAGAACACCGGCAACGGCAGGGCGATGCCGGTAGTGAAGAGGGCGGGCCCCTCGGCCGCGTAATCGCGGTTGAGCCCGATGAAGAGGTCGGGAAGCCAGTACTCGCGGGCGAGGGTGACGGCGGCGCGGGCACCCGCCCGCTGGCTCGCGAGACTGGCGAGCTCCGGACGCGCCGCCAGACCGAGGCGCTCGAGGTCGTCGAGCGGCGGGAGCGGTGGCGGGACGGCGAGGGAATCGGCGGCGCCCACCGGCGCCGCGAGCGGCCGGCCGATGAGCCGGTTGAGCGCGGCCCGGGCGTTCGCGATGTCGCGCTGGTTCGCGATCAGATCGTTCTCCGCCTGCGCCACGTCGAGCCGGGCGCGGATCACGTCGAGCTTCGGCGTGTCGCCCGCGTTGTACCGCGCCTCGGTCTTCCGCGCGAAATCCTCGGCGAGCGCCTTCGACTCCCGGATGTCGCGCCGGCGGCGGAGCGCGGCGAGGAGCGAGTCGTAGGTCTGGGACGTTTCCGAGGCGATGAGCTGGCGGGCCAGCGTCCCTTCCGCTTCAGCGGAGTGCACGTCGGCCGAGCCGATGCGGCCGAGCTGGCGGAACTTGTCGGGGAAGGGGACCGAGAGCGTGGCACCGACGTTCCTGGCCGTGGCGCCCCCGCCGAGCGGCCTCGGTGCCTCGATCGAGGCGCTGAACTCGGGATCGGGGATCGCGACCGCCTGCACCCGGCGCGCCCGCGCCTGGGCCGTCTGGGCGTCGGCCACCTGGAGGCTCGGGTTGTAGCGGAGCGCGAGGCCGATCGCCTGCGCGCGCGTGACGCAGAGGGAGTCGGTGGTCCTGAGCGCGAGCGTGTCGGTGCTGCGCCGGACGCAGTCCGGCGCCGGGCTCATTCCGATCGAGTCGGGCGGCAGGGCGCGGACGCCCGACGCGGGCGTTCGAGCGGGCGGCGGCTGCTGGGCCGCCGCCGCGCCGGCCGAGACGGCCAGCGCAGCAAGGCAGATGAGGGGTCGCATGCTTTCCCTGTATGGAGATGCGTGGAGCGGTCCCGACGGAACGCTCCGGCGAACGGGGAATCAGCCTGCGGCGGGTGGGGCTCTCGAGAGGTGGGAAGTCGCGAGCTCGGCGCGCGCGATCCATGCCGAGGCGGGCTGGACGGGCGCGCGGCGCGCTGCGGCCAGGACGGGCAGCGGGCTCAGGAACTCGAGCCGCGCATGGAGCGAGCGGGCAATGCAGGCGGGGCAGGTCGCCTCGTTGTGCGTGACCGGAGCGTGGTGTCCGGGAGCCACGAGGTGGGTGCCGCTGACCGCCGCACCATGGGTCCGGGCCGACGCCGTCGCGATCGCGCTGGCATCGCGGAACTCCGACACGGGGCCGGTGAGCAGCACGAGCTGGAGCACCACCGCCACCGCCGTGGTGGCGGCGCGACTCCAGCGGGTCCAGCGACGACGGCCGGCGACAGGCATTCCCGGAACGTACACCACGCTCCGGGCGCCCGCCACCTTGGGCCGAGGGCGTGCCTTCACCCCGCCTCGCCCGTGATGATCGTATGGAAGACCGTCTCGCCGGTGATCAGCATCCGACGGAGATAGGGCCGGCAGAGCCCGCACCGGCCTCCCGCGCCGGTCTCCCGCACCATGTCATCCAGATCCCAGCCCTCGGCCCGGGCTGTGGGCAGCAGGTCGGCAAAGGCGAGACCGCGGCAGAGACAGCGGTCGATCGTGATGCCGGCCATCAGCGTGCCGGCGCCAGCGCCGCCACCTGCCGCTGGAGCTGGGCCAGCCGCTCCAGGATCTCGGCGTGGCGCGAGTCGCCGGTCGGGTGCTGGCGTCCCACGAAGTAGAGGGTGCCGTTGGCGTAGAGCGTCGCGGTCTGCACGTCGGCCAGCGAATCGAAGCCCCGCTCGTGCGCACGGGCGGTGAGCTCGCCCGCGTTGATGCGGAGCCGCTTCATGGCGTCGTGCTGCAGGACACCCTCGGCGATCAGGCAGGTATCGCCCCAGCTCTCGCCGAAGAGGGTGCGGTCGGGTCCCCGGTAGAAGAGCCGGACCAGCACCGCGTTGACGCCCAGCAGCGTGGCGGCGCCGACCAGCCCGCCGGAGAGGGAGGTGTCGTTCCCGATGATCGCGTTCTGCACCGTGTTCGAGAGGGTGAGCAGGACGACGAAGTCGAACGGATTCAGCTGCGCCAGCACCCGCCGGCCCCAGAGCCGGAGCGCGAAGACCACGAACAGATAGACCAGCACCGGCCGCACCATCTTCTCGGCGAGCGAGACCGGGAAGCTCGTCGAATCGGGCGCGCCCAGGTGGAGGAGATTGTGCAGCAGGTCTCCAGCGTACGCGTGCATGCGGCTCCCTTTCCGGTTGCGATTAGCTTCTGACTGTGGGCATGCCGATTCCTCTTCCGATTGTACGGCCCGGCTCCCGGCGCGGGAAGCCGGAGCCGCCCCGGTCTTGGCGGGACCGGCTCGCCGCGGCGCGGCACCTGCCCAAGCTGCTGCGACTGGTCTGGACCACGGAGCCGCGCTACGTCGTCGGGATCGTGCTCCTCCGCGTGGCCCGCGCGGTGGTGCCGCTCGCGGTGCTCTGGATCGGCAAGCTCATCGTCGACGCGGTCATCGCGGCGGCGGCCGGCTCGTCGCACGGCGTCACCCCGCCGTGGCGGCATCTCGCGGTGCTGGTGGCGGCGGAGCTCGCCATCGCCCTCGCGGGGGAGGGGCTGAGCCGGCTGTCGGCGCTGCTCGAGAGTCTCCTCGGCGACCTCTTCGCCAACCGCACGAGCGTCGAGCTGATGCGCCACGCGGCCACGCTCGACCTGGAGCAGCTCGAGAACGCGGAGATCTACGACAAGCTGGAGCGGGCCCGGCGGCAGACGGTCAACCGGATCGGC
>JAICUF010000208.1 GCA_025935995.1 Gemmatimonadales bacterium | reverse complement strand
GGTCCAGCGCTCGCCCAGGTCGCCCAGGACCACCGCCTCCGCCGGACGTGGCGGCCGGTCGGAGGTGCCGCCGGCGAGCTCGACCCCCTCGAGGTCCTCGAGCGCCGCCGGGGCGATGAACGGGGCGACGCGCGCGTAGCCACGGCGGCGGAGCAGCGTGGCGCCGGCCAGCGTGGCCGTCACGATCTCCTCCGCGCCGACCCGGAAGCCGTAGCGCCGCAGGCGCTCGACCAGCGTGCGGCGCGACCGGCTGGTGGTGTTGGTCACCAGCCGAAGCGGCGTGCCCAGGTCACGCACGCGCTCGAGCGCCGTCACGGCACCCGGAATCGCCGCGTCGCCGGCGTACAGCGTCCCATCCAGATCGAGCAGCAGGCCGGCGGGGGGTTCGGGTGGCATGGTTGTCGCGTCACGCTCGGCGGGATTATCGTCCACTGGACTCACTGAGGGGTACCCATGCCGGTCTCGTGTCTGCTGCTCCACGGCGCGCTGTTGGCCCGCCTCGCCGTTGCTCCCTATCCCTTCGCCGTGGGCGAGCGGCTCGAGTACGAGGCGAAGCTCGGCATCATTCCGGTCGGTACGGCCACGATATCGGTGAACCCCATGGCGCAGGAGCGCGGCCGGCGAGCCTTCGTGTTCGCCGCGACGGGCCAGGGCCGGCCGCTCGGGCTTCGGGTGGGCGCCGAGCTGACCTCGTGGGTCGCCGCCCAGAAGTTCAACTCGCTGCGATTCCACCGCCGAGTCTTCGAGGGCGGCAGCGTGGACGAATCGCAGTTCCAGATCGTGCCCGACTCGAGTCGCTATCGCGAGCTCGGAATCCCGCAGGCCCAGGACTGGGCCGCGCCGTCCAACCCGCTCGACGAGCTGGCCTTCCTCTACTACCTCCGCACCATGCCGCTCAAGCTCGGCGCGAGCTACAGCATTCCGCGCTACTTCAAGACGGGCTACAACCCGGTCGAGGTGCGGGTGGTGGACCGCGGCACCTGGACGCTGCCCGACGGCCGGAGCGCGCCGGCGCTCTCGCTCGAGATCGTCTCCCGGGGCATGCGGATGAAGGTCACGCTCACCGACGACGCCCGCCGCCTCCCGGTGGAGATGGAGCTGCCCCTGCCGTTCGGCCGGGTGACCCTGGAACTCACCCGCGCGGCGTAGCGGCGGGCGCCTTCGGCCCGGGGCGGCTCAGTATCGCCCCAGGTAGGACTCGATCTCCCACCGGCTCACCTGCAGGTTGTACTGCAGCACCTCGTTGCGCTTGGCCTCGAGGAACCGCTCTGTGAGGTGCTCACCGAGCGCGTCCTTCACCACGCGGTCCTTCTCGAACAGCTCGAGCGCCTCGTGCAGGTCGCGCGGGAGCTCGTCGATCCGGTACTTCCGCCGGTCGCGGAAGCTCATGCGGAAGATGTTCCGGTGCACCGGTTCCCGCGCCTGGAGCTTGCGCTCGATCCCGTCGAGGCCGGCGGCGAGCTGCACGGTGAGCGCGAGGTACGGATTGCACGCCGGGTCCGGCATCCGGAGCTCGCACCGGGTGCCGAGCCCGCGGCGGTCGGGGATCCGCACCAGCGGCGAGCGGTTCCGGGTGGACCAGGCGACGTTGCTCGGCGCCTCGTAACCCGGCACCAGCCGCTTGTAGCTGTTGATGAGCGGATTGGTGATCGCGCAGAAGCCGCGCGCGTGCTGCAGCAGCCCCTCGATGTAGCTGAGCGCCACCTTGGAGAGCTGGTACTCCCCCTTCGGGTCGAAGAAGGCGTTGTCCTTCCCCCGGAACAGCGACTGGTGGGTGTGCATCCCGCTCCCGTTGATGCCTTCGATCGGCTTGGGCATGAACGAGGCGATGTAGCCGTACCGGTTGGCTACGTTGCGGACGATGAACTTGAAGGTGGTCAGGTTGTCCGCCGTGACCAGCGCATCGGCGTACCTGAAGTCGATCTCGTGCTGGCCCGCCGCCACCTCGTGATGCGCCGCTTCGACCTCGAACCCCATCTCGACCAGCTGCTCGACGATGACGCGGCGGAT
>JAICUF010000138.1 GCA_025935995.1 Gemmatimonadales bacterium | reverse complement strand
GTGGACCTGGTGCGGGAGAACGGCCGCTGGCGGGTCGTGCGGATCCACGCCGACCTGATTCCGCTCGCCGCCGTGGCACCGTCGGCGCGCATCGCGGCCCGGCTCGCGCCGGCGGAGGCTGCCGCGAAGGAGTGGGTCTCCCAGCCGCTGGGCCGCGCGACGGCGGACATGCCCGCCCGGCTGGGCCGCGCCGAGGCGACGCCGCTCGTCAACTTCATCAACGACGTGCAGCGGCAGCGAACCGGCGCCCAGCTCTCGACCACGCCGGTGTTCAACCCCTCGTCCGGCTTCCGCGCCGGGCCCATCACGCTGGCCGACGTCGCCGGCGTCTACCCGTACGAGAACACCCTTCGCGCGATCCGCATCAGCGGCGCCGCGCTCAAGGCCTTCCTCGAGCACAGCGCCCGCTACTACCGCACCGACTCGCTGGGCCACGTCGCGATCAACGACAGCGTGGCGGGGTACAACTTCGACATCGTGAGCGGGGCGACCTACGACATCGATCTCCGGCTGCCGGTGGGAACGCGGATCCGGAATCTCGCCGTCGGCGGCAAGCCGGTCGCACCGACGGATTCCTTCAGCTTCGCGCTCAACAGCTACCGCCAGGCGGGCGGCGGCGGCTACGACATGGTGAACGGCGCGCCGGTGCTCTACGACCGGAGCGAGAACCTGCGCGACGTGCTGGTGGAGGAGATCCGGAAGCGGGGCACGATCGATCCGGCCGCGTTCACGCGGACCGAGTGGCGAATCGTGCCGGACGCCGCCGCCGCCGAGGCGGTGGCCCTCGCGGAGGGCCGGCCCGCGGCGCCGCCGCCGAAGCCCGCGCGCGCTCCGGGTGACAGCATCGTCCTCCGCGTCCTCGCGATCAACGACTTCCACGGCGCGCTCGTGCCGAAGGCGCAGCCCTGGTCGAAGGGCAGGGTGGTGGGCGGCGCCGCCGCCATCAAGGCGCGGATGGACAGCGCGGCGGCAGAGTGCGGCGGCTGCGCGGTGCTGCGACTCGACGCCGGCGACGAGATGCAGGGGACGCTGGAGTCGAATCTCTTCCGCGGCCGCTCGGTGATCGAAGCCTTCAACCGCATGGGGATCCAGGCGGCCGCGATCGGCAACCACGACTTCGACTGGTCGGTGGACACGCTGCGCCAGCGGATGGCGGAGTCGCGGTATCCATGGCTCGCCGCCAACATCTTCGACTCGACGACCGGCCGGCGGCCGGTCTGGGCGGTGCCCTACCGCATCCTCACGGCCGGCGCGCTCCGCGTGGCGGTGATCGGCTGGATCACGCCCGAGACCAAGACGATCGTCAAGGCGGAGAACGTGAAGGGGCTTTCCTTTGCCCGGAGCGTGGACGCGATCCGCGGCGTGCTGGATTCGGTGCGGGCGGCCCGGCCCGACATCACGATCCTCGTGGCACATTCCGGCGCGGTCTGCGATTCGACCGCGTGCCGCGGCGAGATCCTCGACCTCGCGCGAGAGCTGGGTCCGGCGGTGGACCTGATCGTGGCCGGCCACACCCACCGCCTGGTCAACACCGCCGTGGGAGACGTACACGTGGTCGAGGCCCGGAGCAGCGGCTCGGCGCTCGCCATCCTCGACCTGCTTCGCACGCCGGTCGGCGCGCGGGCCGAGCGCGCGCGGGTGGTGACGGTCTACGACGACGAGGTCACGCCCGACACCGCGATCGCGCGGCTCACGGCGAGCTATGCCGCGCGGACCGACTCGCTGGCCCGCGGCGTCGTCGCCCGGATCAAGCTGCCGCTCCTCAAGATGGCCGAGGTGGACGGGCAGTATCCGCTGGGCAACCTGATCGCCGACGCGCACCGGAATGCGGCGCGCGCGGACTTCGCGCTCATGAACAACGGCGGCATTCGGGGCGCGGGCCTCCCCGCGGGCCCCGTCACGTACGCGCAGCTCTTCGAGCTGTCGCCTTTCCAGAACAGTCTGGTCCGGATCACGATCACCGGCGCCGAGCTGCGGCAGGTGATGGAGCACGCGCTCGAGTCGGGGGCTCCGCGCGCGCACATCTCCGGCTTCACCGTCCGTTACGATCCCGCCCGGCCGGCGGGACACCGCGTGGTCGAGATGCGGACCGTCGACGGGCACCGGATCCAGGACCGGCGCCGCTACACCCTCGCCACCCTCGACTTCCTCCAGGGCGGCGGCGACGGCTTCTCGATGCTCACGCCCCTGCCGGTGCAGCGCGGCCTGGGCTTCGACCTCGACGCCATCCTCACCTATCTCAGACGGCTTCCCCAGCCGGTCGAGGCGCCGGAGGCGCCGCGCATCGTGCCCGTCGGCCGGCGGTGAGCGTCACCCGCGAGCTGCTCCGCCGGCTGCCGAAGGCGGAGCTGCACAACCATCTCGACGGCTCGCTCCGCCCCGCCACGATGATCGACCTGGCGCGCGCGGCACACGTCGAGCTCCCGAGCACCGATCCCGAAGCCCTCGCGCGCCACATGCTCGCCTCCGGGATACGGAGTCTCGAGGACTATCTCTCGCTCTTCGATGTGACGGTCTCGCTCCTCCAGACCCCGGAGGCGATCGAACGGGTGGCGTGGGAGATGTGCGAGGACGCGGCCGCCGACAACGTGCGCTACATCGAGGTGCGCTACTGCCCGCAGCTCAGTACCCGCGGCGGCCTCACGCTCGACGACGTAGTCGAGGCGGAGTTGCGCGGCTTCGCGCGGGGACGCACGGATTTCGGCGTGATCGCGCGCGTGATCAACTGCTCGCTCCGCCACTACGATCCCGCCGTGTCGGTCGCGATCGCCCGGCACTCGGTGGCGTGGCGGGACCGGGGCGTGGTGGCGTTCGATCTGGCGGGCGGCGAGGCGGGCCGCCCGCCCGGCGTGCACCGCCAGGCCTTCGACGTGGCGGCCGAAGGCTGTCTCGGCATCACCGTCCACGCGGGGGAAGCGGCGGGGGCCGACTCGATCGCCGACGCGGTGCACCACTGCCACGCCGACCGGATCGGGCACGGCACCCGCCTGTACGAAGACCCCGTCCTGCGCGATTATATACGCGACCGCCGGATCCTGATCGAATGCAACATCACGAGCAACGTGCAGACCCGCGCCGTCGCGCGCGCGGGCGAGCACCCGGTGCGCACCTACTTCGATGCCGGCCTCAACGTGACGCTCTCGACCGACAGCTGGCTCATGAGCGGCGTGCGCCTGAGTGACGAGTACTGGCTGGCGCACGCCGAGCTGGGCTTCGATCGCGCGGAGATCGACCGGCTGATCCTGAACGGGTTCGAGGCAGCCTTCTGCCCGTGGCCCGAGCGCCAGACCCTCCTCGCCGCCGCGCGCGACGAGCTGGCCGGCCTTCGCTGATCCGACCCGACCACCGCCGCACCCCAGGGGCCGCATGTCCGTCCGGAAGCTCGCCCTCGCGTTCACGCTGACCGCCGCGGTGGCCGCGGCCTCGCTCTTCATCCCGGGCGTCGCGGGCCGGTCGGCCGCGCGGCTCGTGGCGCAGCAGCCGGCGGTGGATTCGCAGCTGGCTCACCCGCAGCCGCCCGCGCCCGACGTCGCGCAGGCGGCACCGCCGCCGGCCGCGCCCGTCTCGATCGCGACCCGGCTGAGCGGCCTCCTCGGCATCGTGCTCATCATCGCGATCGGCTTCCTCATGTCCCACAACCGCCGCGCCATCCGCTGGCGGACGGTAGCGTGGGGCCTCGGGCTCCAGTTCGCCTTTGCCGTCTTCGTGCTGAAGGTGCCGTTCGGTCAGTCGCTCTTCAAGCACCTGGGCGACTTCGTGACGGCGATCCTCCACTTCTCCTACGCCGGCTCGGAGTTCGTCTTCGGCGAGATCGGGAAGCCGAACTCGAGCCTGGGCGTCATCTTCGCCTTCCAGATCCTGCCGGCGATCATCTTCGTGTCGGCGCTGTTCGCGATCATGTACTACCTGGGCATCATGCAGGTGATCGTCCGCGCGTTTGCGAAGGTGATGAGCCGGCTCCTGGGCGCGAGCGGGGCGGAAAGCCTCAACGTCGCCGCGTCGATCTTCATGGGGCAGACCGAGGCGCCGCTCACCATCCGGCCCTTCCTGCCGCGGATGACGATGTCGGAGCTCATGACGGTCATGACGAGCGGGATGGCGCACGTCTCCGGCTCCATCATGGCGGCGTACATCGCCTTCGGGATCGAGGCCCGGCACCTCCTCACGGCGGTGATCATGACGGCGCCGGGGACGATCATGATGTCCAAGATGTTCGAGCCCGAGACCGGCACCCCCGAGACGTGGGGCGACGTCCGGCTCGACATCCCGAAGACCGACGTGAACGTGGTGGACGCGGCCGCGCGCGGCACGAGCGAGGGGCTGCACCTCATGCTCAACGTGATCGCGATGCTGATCTCGTTCATCGCGCTCATCGCGCTGGTGAACGGGCTCTTCGGCTGGATCCACGGCTACGCGCTCTGGTTCCCGGCGGACATCCAGACGGTGCTGGGCTGGATCTGCCGGCCGATCGCGTGGGCCATGGGCGTTCCCTGGCGCGACAGCGGCACGATCGGGAGTCTCCTGGGCACCCGCGCCGTGCTCAACGAGTTCATCGCCTACTCGCAGCTGGGGCCGCTCAAGGGCGCGCTCGATCCGCGCTCCTTTACCATCGCGTCGTTCGCGCTCGCGGGCTTCGCCAACTTCAGCTCGGTGGGAATCCAGATCGGCGGCATCGGCGCGCTCGCCCCCGACCGGAAGGGCGATCTCGCGCGGCTCGGCTTCCGCGCCATGCTCGCGGGGACGCTCGCCAACTTCCTCTCGGCGACGATCGCCGGGATCCTGCTCTAGCCCGGCGATGACCGACTCCGCCGGCGACCTCGTCCGCATGATCGCTGACGCCTCCGCGGCGATCCGCGCGCGGCTGGCCTCGCGCCGGCCCGAGACCGCCATCGTCCTCGGATCCGGCATGGGCTTCCTCGCGAGCCAGGTCACCGACGCGGTCCGGATACCCTACCGCGACATCCCGGGCTTCCCGCTCCCGACGGTTGAGGGCCACGGCGGCGAGCTGGTCGCGGGCCGGTTCGCGGGACGCGAGATCATCGCGCAGAGCGGGCGCTTCCACATGTACGAGGGGCACAGCGCAGAGGTGAGCACCCTCGCCGTCCGCGCGTTCGGCGAGCTGGGCGTGCGGACGCTGATCCTCACCAACGCGGCGGGCGGGATCCGGCGCAACTTCACCGCCGGCACGTTGATGCTGCTCTCCGACCACCTCAACCTCACCGCGCGGAACCCGCTGGTCGGCGCCGTGCTGCCGGGTGAGGAGCGCTTTCCCGACATGTCGGATCCCTACGATGCCGCTCTCCGCGGCATCGCGCGCGAGGTGGCGCGTGAGCGCGGCATCATGCTGGCCGAGGGGGTGTACGCAGCGCTCCTGGGTCCCACGTACGAGACGCCGTCGGAGGTCCGGATGCTCGAGCGGCTCGGCGCCGACGCGGTCGGGATGTCGACGGCGATCGAGGTGATCGCGGCCCGGGCGCGCGGCATGCGATGCCTCGCGATCAGCACGATCACCAATCTGGCGGCGGGGATCAGTCCGGTTCCGCTGTCGCACGCGGAGGTGATGGAGACGGCGAATCGGGTGAAGGGGGAGCTCGGGTCCCTGATCGAGGGGATCGTCGAGCGGCTGCCTCAGCCGGGTGCCGCGACGGCGTGATTGAGCGGACCGTGGCCCC
>JAICUF010000047.1 GCA_025935995.1 Gemmatimonadales bacterium | reverse complement strand
GGTTGGAGAGCTGCATCAGAAGACGTCCACGTTCTCGGCGTGTTCATCGCCACGGGCAGCGACGCTCCGGGCGGGGGCGAGCAGCGTGCTCGCGAGTGGGTGATAGCGGTACAGCGGTTGTGCCACGAGCCGGCGCGCCATCACCCGGGTCCCCGGGACAAGGCGCTCATAGGCCTGCAGGAGGTCCAGCGCGGCGTCGGTCGGAAGATCCGGGGCAGCGGTCGTCTGCAGGAAGTGCACCGCAAACGCTACAGCCTCGGCCTGATGTTCCTGCTCGTTCCCGAAACCATAACGAAGCGAGTCCTCGATCGGACCCACCCCGGCCCAGAGCGACCGGAGCTCGCCCGGCATTGCCTTCTGCCAGCGATGCGCCAGCTCGTGCGCCAGCGCGTGCCGGAGCTGCGCCGCCTGCGTCATCCGCGACGGCGACAGGGAGATCGAATCGCGCGACGCGATGTACTCGCCGAGGCGGCCGGCCCGCTGGCCCCGCTCGCCGACCAGGCCGAGCGGGCGGGCTGGCGTGCCGAAGAGGCGAAACATCGAATCGGCGTAGGTGGTCGCGGCCAGCGCCTGCAGCGTCTCGAGCTGGGCGGCGGTGTCCGCGGGATCGACCAGCGCAAAGCGGTTCGTTGCCCAGGCCTCGCCGAGGCTGTCCACCCGCGACGCCTGGCTCACCACCTCACGAAGGACGCCCGGGGTGGCCGTTTCCAGCACGCCACCCTCGAGGTGGAACAGGAAGATGGAGTCCCGGCCGGCGGGGTCGACTCCCAGGAGGGTCACGGAGGGTCGGCGGACCGGATGGCCGTCGCTCACCTGCACCCGATAGAGCGGATAGGCGATGGCCGCATCGCCTTCGGCGGGCTGGAAGATGAGCGAGCCGCCGGCGATCGAGAGGGTCCCCGGCACCGGGGGCAGTCCGCCGATCGAGAGCAGTCCCTGGCGGGAGCCGGCGGCGCGCCAGCCGATCTTGAGTCGGGTCGCGATCGAATCGCTCCCCGTGGCGCGCGTCGGCGCGGCTCCTCCCGAAGCGCGATAGGCGGCCGCCGCGCCCGTGCCCGCGCCCGTTGCCCGCCGAGAGACGGCCAGCGCCATCAGCGCAGCGAGGCCGGCAAGCAGCAGAGCGGGGCGTGGCACGGGAGCCGTCAGTGGCCGGCGGGGCCGGCGTGCGCGAGCGTCGCTTCGGCCACGACGGTTCCCTGGCTCCCATCGAACCAGGTGATGTCGACCAGATGGGCCGTGAGCGACAGGATCGAGAACAGCAGGGTGGCCATGACGGCGCGGGGCCAGAGGGCGCGGTCGGTGCGGGTCGCGTGCATGCGGGCTACCGGTTTCGGGGCGGACGGAGTGTGGACGATGCGGGGGAGTGTCGCATTATTCGACACAACCTGGGCGCGCGTTCCGGAATTGCACATTTCAGGCCGCGCGTCAATGCTCTATCGAAGCAATTGTTGGCGAATGATTTATAAGATATGAAAGCGGCTATCTGCGTCAAGATGCCGGATTTCGGGCCACGGATTGCCCGAAAATCGGCAAAAAGTTGGCAGGGTTTTCCGTCAGAGACCGGCGTACGGATGGTCAGGGCCGCACCGAAATGAGGAGCGGAAGTCCCGCCGGTCGCGTTAGGGTCGGGGCATGCTAGCTCGGGTCCGATCGGCGGCGGTGCTCGGCGTGGACGCCTACCTGGTGGATGTCGAGGTCGACATCGCCAACGGCCTGCCGTCCTTCTCCACGGTGGGACTGCCGCACGGCGCGGTGCGGGAGGGGCGTGAGCGCGTTGGCGCCGCGCTCGCCAACGCCGGCTATCAGCTTCCGCTCAAGCGCATCACCGTGAATCTCGCGCCCGCCGATATTCGAAAGGAGGGCACCGCCCTCGATCTCCCGATCGCCCTGGCCATCCTGGTGGCGAGCGGCCAACTCCCGGCGGACGCGCTCGAGTCGTGTGTCGCGCTGGGCGAAGTCGGGCTCGAGGGGGACCTGCGCCCCGTCCGGGGTGCGCTCGCCATGGCGCTCGCCGCCCGCGCCGGCGGCTGCACCACGCTCTTCCTGCCGGAGGCGAATGTCCCGGAGGCCGCGGTCGTCGACGGCCTCACGGTCTGCGGCGCGGCATCACTCCAGCGCGTCTGCGCTCATCTCATCGGCGTCGAGCTCATCGCACCCATTCGCGTCGATCCGCACCGGCTGATGGCGGAGCGGGCGCCCGATCCCGCGGACCTGGCGGACGTGCGCGGCCAGGCGGCGGCCCAGCGCGCGCTGGAGGTCGCCGCCGCCGGTTCCCACAACCTCGTGATGGTCGGCCCGCCCGGGGCAGGCAAGACGATGCTCGCCCGCCGCCTGCCGGGAATCCTGCCGGCAATGACGCTCGATGAGGCGCTCGAAACCACCAAGGTGCACAGCGTGGCCGGAACCCTGGCCGCGGGGCAGGCGCTCACCACGCAACGTCCGTTTCGCGCGCCGCATCACACGATCAGCGATGCCGGCCTGATCGGCGGGGGCTCCTGGCCCAGGCCCGGCGAGGTGAGCCTCGCGCACGGCGGCGTCCTCTTTCTCGACGAGCTGCCGGAGTTCCGAAAGAACGTGCTCGAGGTGATGCGGCAGCCGATGGAGGACGGCACGGTGACGCTGAGCCGCGCCGCGATGACGCTCACCTTTCCCGCGCGCTTCATGCTCGCCGCGGCGATGAACCCGTGTCCGTGCGGGCACCACGGGGACCCGCTGCACCCATGCCGGTGCGACGCCGCGACCGTCGAACGGTACCTCGCCCGCGTGTCCGGGCCGCTGCTTGACCGGATCGACATTCATCTGGCGGTGCCCGCGGTCCCATACCGTGAGCTGACCGGCGAGCACCGGGAGGAGGCGAGCGCGACCGTCCGCGCGCGGGTCGAGCGCGCGCGCGGGACCCAGCAGGCACGCTTCCGCCATCGGCCGGGAATCCACGCGAACGCGCACATGCTGCCGCGTGACCTGCGGACGCACTGTCGTCTGTCGCCGGCAGCGGAGCAGCTCCTCCGCGCCGCCATTCAGCGGCTCGGCCTTTCGGCGCGGGCGTATCATCGGGTGCTCAAGATCGCGCGGACGATCGCCGATCTCGATGGCGTGGAGGAATTGAGCGCGGGCCACGTCGGGGAGGCGGTGCAGTACCGGACACTCGACCGCCGGCGCCTGCCGGTGGCCGCGAGCGCCTAGTTCTCAGTCGTCCGGGGCGATCGGCCGTCGGCGCGCCTTGGTCTCACCCCGCCGGCGCTTGGCGGCCAGCCGGGCCGCCCTGGCCGCGGCCGTCGGCCGCGTCTTCCGGCGCGCCTTCGGCACGCGAAGCGCGGCGGCCACGAGCGTGGCAAGCCGTTCGACCGCCGCGTCGCGGTTCCGGAGCTGGCTCCGCTCCTCCGCCGCCACCACGCGGAGCCACCCCTCCCCGTCGAGCCGTGACGCGAGTCGCCCGATCACCCGAGCGCGCGCCGCCTCGTCGAGCGAGGCCGACGACGCGGGATGCCACCAGAGCTCGATCCGGGTGGCCGTCTTGTTCACGTGCTGCCCGCCCGGGCCGCCCGCCCGGCTCGCGTGAAAGCGCAGCTCCGTGCGCGGAATGCGGACCGCGGGCGAGATCTCTACGAAGGCGTCGTCGCGCATGGAGTGATAACTAAGCGAGCACGCCGAGACGGCGCAAAAGCTGCTCGTTCCGCTGCTTCCGTTGTCCGGTGACGGCATTACGTTACGGCCATGCTGCTGCCGCCGGGCGTCACGGGCTCATGAGATTGTTCGCGGCCGTTCCGCTCGCGGAGCCGGCGCGCTCCGAAGTGGCGCGTCTCCTGGGCGCGCTCCGCGCCGAGCAATGGCCGGTGCGCTGGGTGAGCGACGAGCTCATTCACATCACGCTCAAGTTCTTCGGCGAAGTGCCGGAGGAACGACTCGACGTGATCGCCGAGGCGCTGCGCCTCGCCTCGACCGGCGCGCAGCCAATGACGCTCACGCTCGCGGGCGTCGGCGCCTTTCCCACCGAGCGGCGCCCGCGCGTGCTCTGGGCCGGGATCGGCGCGCATGCCGGCCTCGCCGCGCTGCGCGAGCGCATCGAGAACGCCGCGGATGCGATCGGCTTTGCCCGCGAAGGCGTGCCGTTCGAGCCGCACGTGACGCTGGGCCGGATGCGCGAGGGGCAGCGTCTGCCACCCGACGCGTTTCAGTCTCCCGCCTGCGCGATCAAGCCTCTCTCGTTCCGGGCCGATTGCGTCGCGCTCTACGAGAGCGTGCTCACGCCGGCCGGCCCCCGCTATCAGGCGCGCGAGCTGGTGGAGCTCGGCGCGTGATGGGCTGCCTCGCCTTTCCGTTCCGCGTGCTGGGCTTCCTCCTCCTGCTCGCGCTGCTCGCTCTGGGATGGCTCTACCGCGATGAGATCGTCGACGCGGTGCGGGGCGGGCTCGGACACCGCCCGCCCGCCGTGGCCGAAGGGAGGCCCTCGGCGGCGGCACTCGCTCGCGCGCGGCGCGCCATGGCCGCGCTCTCGCACGGCGCCGACTCGGTGCTGCTCGATGCCGACGAATCCGCCTCGCTCCTCCGCGAGGCGCTGGGCCCGCTGGTATCGGATCAGATCGATTCGATTCGCCTCGACCTGAGCGAGGGACGCATCGGATTCCGTGCGTCGCTCCGCACCGCCCGCCTGCCGCGCGAGCTGCTTGGCCCGATCTCGGCGGCGGTGCGGAGCCGGGAGCCCATCGCCGCCGCCGGGCCCATCCGCACGGTGGCGCCCGGCCGGGCCGCCTGGGAGATCGACCGGCTGAGCATCCGGGACATCCCGCTCCCCCGCGAGGCGGTCCCGAGGCTCCTCGGCCGCGCGTTCGGCGACAGCACGCGGCGCGCGCTTCCGCTCGAGCTGCCGCCGCCCGTGGCGGCCATCCGCGTGCATGCCGAGGGGATCGCGCTCCTGGCGCGCGAGGGGCCGTGAGCCCGCGGATCCTCGTCGTCGACGACGAGCCCGGGATCCGCCAGGCCCTCAAGCAGGTGCTCGAATACGAGGGGATGGACGTGCGGGGCGCCGCGTCGGGCGGCGAGGCGCTCACGATCTATCCCGAGCTCCGGCCCGAGCTGGTCTTCCTCGACGTGAAGATGGCGGGGCTCGATGGGCTGGAGACCCTCAACCGTCTCCGAGCGCTCGATCCGGGATCGGTGATCGTGATGATCTCGGGGCATGCGACGATCGCGACCGCCGTGGAGGCGACGCATGCGGGCGCCTTCGATTTTCTGGAGAAGCCGCTCGACACCGACCGGCTCCTGGTGACGGTGCGGAACGCGCTGAGCCACGCGCAGCTCGTCGGGGAGAACACGCGACTCCGCGACACGGTGGATCGCCGGCACGCGATGGTCGGCGAGAGCGGCGCCATCACGGAGGTGAAAGCGCTCATTGCCGCGGTCGGCCCGACGGCGGCGCGCGTCCTCATCACCGGCGAGAACGGGACCGGCAAGGAGCTGGTGGCGCGCGCGCTGCATCTCGCGTCGCCCCGGCGCGACCGGGCCTTCGTCGAGGTGAACTGCGCCGCGATTCCCTCGGAGCTCATCGAGAGCGAGCTGTTCGGCCACGTGAAGGGCTCGTTCACCGGCGCCGTCGCCGACCGGCCGGGCACATTCGAGCAGGCCGACGGCGGCACGCTGTTCCTCGACGAGGTGGGCGACATGTCCCTGTCCGCCCAGGCGAAGCTCCTGCGCGTGCTGCAGGAGGGCGTGGTGACGCGGGTGGGCGGCTCGAAGGCGATCCGGGTGGACGTGCGGGTCCTCGCCGCGACCAACAAGGATATCGGCGCCGAGATCGCGGAGTCGCGCTTCCGCGAGGACCTCTACTACCGGCTCAACGTGGTGGAGATCGAGGTGCCGCCGCTCCGGAACCGGCTCGAGGACGTCTCGCTGCTCGTCGCGCACTTCGGCGAGACGCTGTCGGCCGGTGGTGGGCTGCCGCGCAAGCAGTTCGCCGACGATGCGGTGCGCCGGCTTCGCGCCCGCCCCTGGCCCGGGAACGTGCGCGAGCTCAGGAACGCGGTCGAGCGGCTGCTGATCCTGTCGCCGGGCAAGGTCGTGACCGGCGCGGACGTGAGCCGCCTGCTGCCGGGTGGCGACGACGCGGAAGCCGATGGACGGTCGTTCGAGACTTTCCGGCAGGACACCGAGCGCGGCTTTCTGCTGAAGCAGCTCAAGGAGAACGACTGGAACATCTCGGAGACCGCGCGCGTGCTCAAGATGCCGCGGTCCAACCTGTACAAGAAGATCGAGCGTTACGGCCTCAGCCGGGAGTCAACGTGAGCCAGCCGCCGCGGGACTGGGACAAGGAGCTCGCCAAGATCGACCGCGCCATGGCGCAGATGCCGGCGGGCGCGCCCCCGGCCGGCCCGGCCCGGGTGGCTCCGGCGGGAACGGCCCCCGCCGCCGTGACCGCAGCGGCGACCATCGGCGCCCGCGCGCGTGCCGCGACCTGGTTTCGCGTCCTGCTCACGGCGGCGCTCGTCGCCGCGCTGCCGCTCTGGCCCTACGCGCACGCCTGCGGCAGCGGGCTGTGGCTCTATCTCGCGGCGGTGTGCGTCGCGGGTCTCTCGGCGCTCGGGGCCGCCGTCTCCGCATGGCGCCGGCGGCAGGGGCTCGCGCAGCTGATCGCGCTCATCGCGCTCACGTGCGCGGCGGTGCTCGGGGCGCGCGAGGTGCTCCCGCGCACCGGCTATGCCCGCGCGTCCGCCTCCTGGGTGTGCGGCTGACGTCGACGTCACCACTTCCTTCAGCAGACAGAGGATCATGGCACGGACGTTTCGCAACTTCATCGGCGGCGAGTGGGTCGAGCCGGCCGAGGGCCGCTACTTCCAGAACCGGAACCCCGCCGACCACGCCGATGTGATCGGACGGTTTCCCGATTCCACCGCGCGCGACGTGGACGAGGCGGTTCGCTCGGCGCGCCGCGGCTTCACGCTCTGGTCGCGGACGCCCGCGCCGGCGCGCGGCGACGTGCTGCGCCGCGTGGGCGATCTGCTGGTGGAGCGGAAGGAGAAGATCGCCGACGCGATGACCCGCGAGATGGGCAAGGTCCTGGCCGAGACGCGGGGCGACGTGCAGGAGGGGATCGACACCGCCTTCTACGCCGCCACCGAGGGCCGCCGCCTCTTCGGTCAGGTGGTGCCCAGCGAGCTCCGCTCCAAGTGGGCGATGAGCTATCGCCGGCCGATCGGCGTGGTCGGCCTCATCACGCCGTTCAACTTTCCGATGGCGATTCCCACCTGGAAGATGTTCCCCGCGCTCCTCTGCGGGAACGCGGTCATCATCAAGCCGTCGGAAGATGTGCCGCACACCGTGCACCTCCTGGTCGAGATCCTCCTCGAGGCGGGCCTGCCGCCCGAGGTGATCCAGCTGGTGCACGGCGGCAGCGACGTCGGCGAGGCGATCGTGTCGCACCCGGAGATTCCGGTGATCTCCTTCACCGGCTCGACCGAGACCGGCGCCATCATCGGCGAAACCTGCGGCCGCATGCACAAGCGCCTGTCGCTCGAGATGGGCGGCAAGAACGCCATGATCGTGATGGACGACGCCGATCTCGACCTGGCGCTCGAGGGCGTCCTCTGGGGCGCGTTCGGGACCACGGGACAGCGCTGCACGGCCACCAGCCGCCTCATCCTCCACCGGAAGATCCATGACCGGTTCCTGGCCCGCGTCGCCGACGCCGCGGATGCGCTGCGCCTGGGCGACGGCCGGGTCGATCGCACCGATGTGGGCCCGCTGATTCACGAGGCCTCACGGGAGAAGGTCGAACGCTACGTGGCGATCGGCCAGGACGAGGGCGCGGAGCTGGTGATCGGCGGCCGGCGTCCAGGCGGCCGACTCGCCGCGGGCACGTTCTACCGGCCCACCATCTTTGCCGGCGTCAAGCCGCGGAGCCGCCTGGAGCAGGAGGAGATCTTCGGGCCGGTGCTGAGCGTGATCCGGGTCGGCTCATTCGACGATGCCGTGCGGGTCAACAACGACGTCCGCTATGGTCTGTCGAGCTCGATCTACACGTCGGACGTGAACCGCGCCTTCCGCGCGCTCGAGCTGCTCGACAACGGCATCACCTACGTGAACGCGCCGACGATCGGCGCGGAGGCCCATCTCCCCTTCGGCGGCGTGAAGGCGACCGGCAACGGCCATCGCGAAGGCGGCTGGGAGGTCTACGACTTCTACTCGGAGACCAAGGTCTGCTATGTCGACTACTCGGGCCGGCTGCAGCGGGCCCAGATCGACACGTACGACGTCTGACCGGCGCAACAAGGCCGTTGCGCCGCCGGATTTCAGAGGGTAAGGTTCCACCGTACGCCCGCACCTGATCAGTCAAGCACGCGAGGAGCCGCGGCACGCCGCGGCTCCATCGCAACGAGGTCGACTCCATGCGTCCAATGCAGGTCGGATCCGGCAAGCGCGGCCCGTCGTTCGACGAGGGCTCCCTCGACCAGTACCTGCGCGAGATCAGCCGCTATCCGCTCATTCCCCAGTCGGAAGAGGTCACCCTCGCGCAGCGGATCCGCAAGGGCGAGGAGGAAGCGCTCGACAAGCTGGTGCGGAGCAACCTCCGGTTCGTCGTCTCCGTCGCGAAGAAGTACCAGAACCAGGGGGTGTCGCTCGCGGATCTGATCAACGAGGGCAACCTCGGCCTCATCCGCGCGGCGCACAAGTTCGACGAGACGAAGGGCATCAAGTTCATTTCCTACGCCGTCTGGTGGATCCGGCAGGCCATTCTCCAGGCCCTCGCCGAGCAGAGCCGCATCGTGCGCGTGCCGCTCAACCGGGCCGGCACGCTGCACCGGATCGGCAAGCGGTCATCGGCGCTCCTGCAGGAGCTCGGGCGCGAGCCCACGCCGTCCGAGATCGCCGAGGGGATGGACATCTCGATGGAGGAAGTCCAGAAGACGCTGTCGATTTCCCAGAACCATCTCTCGCTCGACGCGCCGCTCACCCCGGGCGAGGACAACAAGCTCCTCGATTACCTCCCCGACACCCAGAACCCGGGCCCCGATTCGGAGACCTTCGAGCACGCGCTGACGGAGTCCATCGAGGAAGTCCTCTCGACCCTCAAGGAGCGCGAGGCCAAGATCCTGCGGCTCTACTTCGGCCTCGACGGCCCCGAGCCGATGACGCTCGAGGAGATCGGCAGCCTGCTCGGCATCACCCGGGAGCGGGTGCGTCAGATCAAGGAGAAGGCGCTGAGCCGGCTCCGCCATGTGAGCCGCGCCCGTGCGCTGGAGAGCTTCCTCGCCTGAGCCCGCGCTCCGCGCCCGGCTTCGACCCCCCCCATGGCCACTACCGCTTCCTTCGACGTATCGACCGGCGCCGACCTGCAGGAGGTCGACAACGCCGTGAATCAGGCGCTCAAGGAGATCGCGCAGCGCTACGACTTCAAGGGCACCCACTGCACCATCGCATTCGATCGTGACAAGGCGGTCCTCCGCCTGAGCGCCGACGACGAATACCGGATGAACGCCCTGCAGGACGTGCTGCAGGGCCGGATGGTGAAGCGCGGCGTGCCGTTGCGGAACCTCGATGCCGGCGCGCTGGAGCAGGGCACCGGGCAGTCGGTCCGCCGCACCATCACGCTCACGCAGGGCATTCCCGCCGACGCCGCCAGGAAGATCGTCAAGGCCGTCCGCGACGCGGGCCTCAAGAAGGTGCAGGCCAGCATCCAGGGCGACGAGGTGCGGGTGAGCGGCCCGTCGAAGGACGACCTGCAGGCCGCCATGGCGCTGCTCCGCGGCCAGGACTTCGGCGTCGAGCTGAAGTTCGGCAACTACCGCGGTTGACGCGCCGGGTCCCCTCCGCCGCCGCGGCCGCGGCCGTCGCCGCCGGCCTGGCAGTCCTCGCGAGCTGCATCCGCCAGGAAGCGCCGGCCGGCGCGGCGCCGGCCCCCGCGGCGCCCCCCGCCGCGGTGTCCGAGGGCCCCGAGCCGCAGGTCCGCATCGGCCTGCAGGTCGGTGCCACGTCCATCAACGTCGGAGGCCTGGCACCGCTCACCGTCACCGAACCCGACGGCACTCCGGTCGCCCGGATCGCGGCGGGCGAGACCTGGCGAGTCGTCATCGCGGGTCAGGCACTGCAGCTGGTGTCTCCCGCCGGCCGGGCGGCCGCGCCGACCGACGGCCTCGGCGTGATCGCGGAGGACCCGCACGACCCCGTCAGGATCGGCCGCCGGGACTACCGCGGCAGCGTGGATATCCTCCGCGACCGCACCGGCCTCACCGCCGTCAACCGGCTGGGTCTCGAGGCCTATCTCGGCGGGGTGGTCGGAGGGGAGATGGGCCGGCGGGACTCCACCGACGTCGAGGCGCTGCGCGCGCAGGCGGTCGTCTCCCGGACCTACGCACTCCGGAACATGGGCCGCTGGCGAGTGGAGGGATTCGACTTCTACGCCACCGTGTCGGATCAGGTCTACGGCGGCGTGCAGAGTGAGAATGCCCTGGCACTCGCGGCGGTACGCGACACGCGAGGCGAGGTGATCACCGCCGGTGGCGCGCCGATCGACGCCTTCTTCTTCTCGACCTGCGGCGGCCGCACCGCCGACGGCACGGAGGCCTTCCGGGGCGCCGCGCGGCCCTATCTCAGGTCGATCGCCGACGTCGATGCGGGCGGCGTGCCCTGGTGCAGCCTGTCCCCGCGATTCCACTGGCGCGACGAATGGTCGGGCGACGCGCTCCGCGCGATCCTGGCGCGGACCCTCCAGGAGACGAACCTCGCGCGCGGCGGCGTCGGCGCGATCCGCCACGTCGCGACCGAGGGCCGGACGGCATCGGGCCGTGTCGCGAGTCTCCGGATCGTCACGGCGTCCGGCACGATCATGGTGGACGGCCCGCAGATCCGCCGTGTGCTCCAGACCACGGCCGGCGACATCCTCCGGAGCACGCGGTTCGAGCTTCGGGAGACGACGCGCGGCGGTGCCGTGAGCTTCCTCGTGGCCGAGGGGATGGGTGCGGGACACGGCGTGGGGATGTGCCAGTGGGGCGCGGTCGGGCGCGCCCGCGCAGGTCAGCGCTATCCCGAAATCCTGGCGGCATACTTTCAGGGGACCGAGCTCCAGCGCGACTACTGACGGCCGACCGGCCGGCGAGGAGGGGGAATGAGCGATCCGCTCCGGGTGGGGATCATCGGCGGCGGTGCGATCGTGCAGGTGGCCCATCTGCCGATCCTGCGGAAGCTCAAGACGGTGGATGTGCGCGCGATCTGCGACACGGATCTGCCCAAGGCCCGCGCGCTCGCCAGCCGCTTCGGGATCAAGGACGCCTTCGACGACATCGAGGACCTGCTCCGCTACGAGGAGCTCGACGCGCTCGTCGTCTGCACGCCGAACCATCTCCACGAGTCCCATATCCTCGCCGCGCTCTCGGCCGATCTCCACGTGCTCGTGGAGAAGCCGCTCGCGCCGACCGCCGCCAGCGCGCAGAAGATCGTGCGGGCCGCCGAGAAGCGGAGCCGCGTGCTGATGGTCGGCATGAATCACCGTTACCGGCCGGATGCGCAGATCGTCAGGAGCTTCGTGCAGAGCGGGGAGCTGGGCACGGTGGACAGCGTGCGCGGCAGCTGGCACGTGTTCCGGCCCAGCCGGGCCCAGCTGGGCTGGCGGCAGAAGCGCGAGCTCTCGGGCGGCGGGGTGATGCTGGATCTCGGGCTGTCGGTCATCGACCTGGCGCTCTGGCTCGCGGGGAATCCGCGGCCCGTGCGTGTCAGTGCGGCGCTCGACGTGCCGGCGAAGGGCGGGGTGGAAGAGTCGGGGAGCGCCTTCGTGCTGTGCGAGGATGGGGCGTCGATCTTCGTGGATGTGACGTGGCGCCACATCGGGGCGGGCGAGCGGTTCGGCGTGGGGCTTCGCGGCAGCAAGGGCACCGCGGCGATCAACCCGCTGATGGTCTGGAAGGACCTGAACGGCGTGCCGACCGACGTCTCGCCGACGGGATCGGTGGGCCGCGAGAACGCCTTCACCGCGTCGTACCGGGCGGAGTGGGCGCACTTCCTCGCGATCGTGGCCGGTGACGCAAAGGCGCCCGCGCTGCAGGACCACATCACGCTGCACAAGGTGATGGACGCCATCTACCGGTCGGCGGCGGATGGACGCGACGTGGCGGTGAGCCCGGCCTGACGCCCCGTCCAGCTACAGCGTCAGCGATTCCCCTTCCACGGCCGCGACGACGCTGAGCCGCGGCGCCGCCCCCCTGGCGTAGGCGCGTGCCGCTGCCAGCATGCCGTCCACCGCGTCGTCGTCGTGCTCCGGTTCGTGATGGAAGAGCACCAGCCGCCGGCACTCGCAGGCGGCGGCGAGATCCACCGCCTGCGCCGGCGTCGAGTGCCCCCAGCCCGCCCGTGCCTCGATCATCGAATCCGAATACATCGCATCGTGCACCAGCGTATCGACGCCGCGCAGCCGCGCGACGACGCTTTCACGCCAGTCCGCCGGCAGGTCATACTGGCCTCCCGCGCCGAGCTCGTTGTCGGTCACGTAGGCGAGCTGCGCGCCGCCCCCCGGCGGTCCCACGCGGTAGCCGAGCGTGGTGCCGGGATGCCGCAGGCGGAAAGCCGTCACCTCGAAGCCGTCGAGCGCGAAGTCCCCCTCGCCGATGTCCTGCACGTGAATCGTGGCGGCCATCGCCCTGAGCGGCACGGGGAAGACCATGGGATCCATCTGCCGGTCGAGGATCTCCTCGAGGGCCACGCCGTCCTGCGATGCGCCGTACACGCAGAGCGCGTTGCCGCGCACGCTGAGCGGCTTGAAGAACGGCAGGCCCTGAATGTGATCCCAGTGAGTGTGCGAGAGGAGGAGGTTGGCTCGGAGCGGCTGCGGTGCGGGGGAGCGCATGAGCTCGTGGCCAAGGCAGCGGATCCCGCTGCCCGCATCGAGGATCAGAAGCGGACCCCCGGCCGAGAGGGTGACACAGGGGGTGTTGCCCCCATAGCGTGCGGTGCCGGCGCCCGGCGTGGGGATCGATCCGCGCGTGCCCCAGAAGGTGAGCCGGCAGCTCACGTGGCGGGCCGTGGATGGTGGAGCGGCATACCCGAAGCTCGCCCGGCGAGGCGGTGGGGGCGGGGGCGGCGGTTACCTCGGGGGCGTGAGCCGAATCACGAGCGCCGGGCGGCCAGCATGAGCGAGTGGCGATCCTTGAGGGTGATGTCCTTGCGGGTCACCTGGATGATGCCGCGGTCGACCAGGTTCCGCATCGTCCGCGACACGGTCTCGCGGCTGGAGCCGATCATCTGGGCGATGGTGTGATGCGTCAGCTTCCGCGTGATGCGGTCGCCGCCCTCGTCGTCGGCCATCCGGAGGAGGAGGTGGGCCACGCGGCCGTTCACGTCGAGGAGGACGAGGCTCCCGATCTTCTCGTCCGCCCGGCGAAGCCGCCGCGAGATCTCCTTCAGGAGGGCGATCGCCACTTCAGGCGACTGGCGCAGCCGGGCATGGAAATCCTCGCGGCGCAGGACCAGCAGATTCGAATCCTCCATCGCGATCACGTGGGCCGAGCGCGGCTCCTCGTCGATCACCGCCATCTCACCGAAGAACGATCCTTCCCCCAGCACCGACAGGATCACTTCCCGGCCGTCCTCGGCGATGAGGACCACCTTCACCTGCCCGCCGGCCACCAGATAGAGCGAGTCGCCCGGGTCGTCCTCGAAGACGATGACGCTCCCCTTGGGATAGCTGCGCTCGCGGGTGAGGTCGGCAAAGGCGGACAGGTCGGTCTCGGAGAGGCCCGAGAACAGCGGAACCTTCCTCAGAACCTCGATGGGAGACAGGGGCACGCGCGCCTCGCGGTGGCGGTTGGATATATCGGAAGTGCAAGCGATGATGATACTTGCGGCTCGCCAAGGTGTCAACGAACCGGCGCCGCCGGTGACGTCTTGCCCGGGGCCCGAGCGGGTCGCTAGATTCCCGGGCTGTTCGAAGTCGTCGCGCTGCCGCGCCCGCTCGCAAGGAGTGACCAGTGAAGGCCGATCTGCACCCGAAATACCAGACGCTCACCGTCCGCTGCGCGTGCGGCAACTCGTTCGAGACGCGCTCGACGTCGGACAACATCCACGTCGAGGTCTGCGCGCAGTGCCACCCGTACTTCACGGGCAAGCAGCGCATGATCGACACCGCCGGCCGGGTGGACCGCTTCCGCAAGCGCTACCAGACCGAAGGGGCCAAGGCGTAGCTCGTGGAGGCGAGGCTCCGCCAGGCACTCAGCCGGGCGGAGGAGGTCGGAAGGCTCCTGACCGATCCCGCCGTCACGCGCGATCCCGCCCAGCTCAAGGCGCTGGGCCGCGAGCACACGAGGCTCGCTCCGGTCGTCCGGCTCGCCGAACGGCTGACGCGCCTGCAGGATGAACTCGAACAGGCTCGGGAGATGGCCACAGAGGCCGACCCCGAGCTTGTTGCGTTGGCGCGCGCGGATCTCAACCGGCTGCCGGCCGAAATCGAGGCGCTGGAGCGGGAGCTGCACGACCGCCTCCTGCCCCGCGATCCTCACGACGACCGCGACGCCATCGTCGAGATCCGGGCGGGCACCGGTGGCGACGAGGCCGCGCTCTTCGCGGCGGACCTCTACCGGATGTACCAGCGCTTCGCCGAGCGGAACGGGCTGGCGTGGGAGCCGCTGACGCTGAGTGACGGCACCCTTGGCGGCCTCAAGGAAGCCATCGTCGCCGTGCGGGGCGAGGGCGCCTTCGGGCTCCTGCGGCACGAGTCCGGGGTGCACCGCGTGCAGCGCGTCCCCGCCACCGAGACGCAGGGGCGGATTCACACCTCGGCCGCCACCGTCGCGGTGCTGCCGGAAGCGGAGGAGGTCGATGTGAAGATCGACCCGCAGGATCTCAAGATCGACGTCTTCCGGTCCTCGGGGCCCGGCGGCCAGAGCGTGAACACGACCGACAGCGCCGTTCGCATCACGCACCTGCCGACCGGGCTCGTCGTGAGCCAGCAGGACCAGAAGTCGCAGCTGCAGAACAAGATCAGAGGGATGGAAGTGCTGCGCGCGCGTCTCCTCGACCGCATGATCGCCGAGCAGGAGGCGGCACGCGCGCGTGACCGCCGGGCCATGGTCGGCACCGGCGACCGCTCCGCCAAGATCCGGACCTACAACTTTCCGCAGAGCCGGGTGACCGATCATCGCATCAACGTTTCGGTTCACAACCTGACCGACGTGATGAACGGCGACCTCGGCGAGCTGGTGGATGCGCTCCGCATGGCGAGCCGGCAGGAGCAGCTCGGTGACTGATGCCCTGCCGCTCCGCGCCGTGCTGGATGCGGGGCGGCGCCGGCTGACCGGCTCCGACACGGCGGACCCCGCGCGCGAGGCGGCGGTCATCTGGGCGCATGCGTTCGGCCGGACGCCCGGTGAAGCCGCGCTGGAACGGGACCGCGCGGTGGCCGCGGCCGATGTGGAGCGGCTTCGGAGCCTCTTCGAGCGCCGCGCGCGCGGTGAGCCGCTGGCCTACGTCGCGGGGCGCGCCGGATTCCGGCACCTCGACGTGGAGGTGGACCGGCGTGTGCTCATTCCGCGGCCCGAGACGGAGGGCCTCGTCTCGGGAGTGCTCGGCCGCGTCGCCACCGGAACTGCGCTTGACGTGGGGACCGGTTCCGGCTGCATCGCGCTGAGCCTCGCCGCCGAAGGCGGATTCGAGCGGGTGGTTGCCATCGACCGGTCGGCGGATGCGCTGCGGGTGGCCGATCGGAACCGGCGCGGCGCCGCGCTCGCGATCGAGCTCGTCCGGTCGGATCTGACGTCGTCCCTCGCGGACCGCTCCGCCGACGCGCTGGTGTCCAATCCCCCCTATCTTTCGGAGGCGGAGTATGCCGCACTCGATCGAAGCGTCCGGGACTGGGAGCCCGCGCTGGCGCTCGTGAGCGGACCCGATGGGCTCGCCGCCACCAGGCGGCTCCTGGACGACGGACGCCGGGTCGTGCGGGGCGGCGGCTGGCTGGCGCTGGAGCTGGATGCATCGCGCGCCGGGATCGTCGGAGAGATGGCGGCCGGGCTGGGCTGGCAGGACGTATCGCTGGAATCGGACCTATTCGGGCGCGAGCGCTACCTGTTCGCGCGAAGGAGTGCCACATCGTGATCTGGGACAAGGCGCAGGAGCTGGGTCGGCTGATCGGTCAGTCGCCCGAATACCAGGCGCTCAGGCGCGCCGAAGGGTCGCTCCGGGACGACCGCGACACCGTGGCGCGTCTGGATGAGATCCAGACGATTGCGCGAAAGGTCGAGCAGGAGGTCCAGGCGGGGCGGATGCCCGACGAGGAGCTGAATCAGAGCTACGAGACGGCGGTGCAGGCCCTCGAGACGAGTCCGACGGGTCAGGCGTATGTGGTCGCCCGGGCGAACTTCGAGAAGCTGATGACGAAAGTGAATCAGCAGATCAGCGAGGGGATCGAGCGGGGCGCCGCCAGCAGCATCATCACCCTCTCGTGAGCCACGCCGGCTTCTTTCTGGTGCTCGAGGGGCCCGAAGGAGCCGGGAAATCCACGCTGGGCGCGGCTCTTGCAGCGCGGATGCGCTCCTGCGGCATCGATCCCGTGGAAGTGCGCGAGCCGGGCGGCACGGTGGCGGCCGAGCATGTGCGGCGGGCCTTTCTGGATCCCGCCTGCCGCCTCGAGCCCGCGAGTGAGCTGCTCCTCGTCACCGCCGCCCGCGCCAGCCTGGTGGCCGAGGTGATCCGGCCCGCGCTGGAAGCGGGGCAGGTGGTGATCTCGGACCGCTTCGATCTCTCGACCGCCGCCTATCAGGGAGCCGGGCGCGGCACCGACCCCGCGACGCTTGCCCTGGTGAATCAGGTCGCTACGCAGGGGCTCAAGCCGGATGTGGTGCTGGTCCTGGATCTGCCGCCGGGCGCCGGGCGTGCGAGGCAGGCCGCGGCGGGAAAGTCACAGGACCGCATGGAGCGGGAGGACGCCGCGTTTCACGAGCGGGTGGGTGCCGCCTACCTCGCGGCGGCGGGGCCCGGCATATTTCATCTGGATGCATCGCGGCCGGCGCCGGACGTCCTCGAGGACGCCTGGCAGCGACTGCTGACACTGAGACCGGAAACGTTCGGCGCGAGTCGGCGCGCGGCACCACCGCGCTGAGAGCGCCGGCCTGGAGGGCGACATGAAGCAGCGCTGGGGATTGATCGGACTGGTATCCGCCATCTCGTTCGCGAGCGGCGGGTGGCTCCTGCAGCGGGCCGCGCCCGGCCCCGCGGCCGACTACCAGCAGGAGCGACTCTTCAACGACGTGCTCCAGCATGTGAGCAGCTACTACGTCGATTCGATCGCGGACAGCTCGCTCTACCGCAAGGCCACCGACGGGATGCTGGGGGAGCTCAAGGACCCCTATTCCGTCCTCCTCACCGGCGACGACTACAAGCAGCTCACCGAGCAGACCTCC
>JAICUF010000083.1 GCA_025935995.1 Gemmatimonadales bacterium | reverse complement strand
TTGGCACCTCGATGTCGGCTTATCACATCCTGGGGCTGGAGAAGGTCCCAAGGGTCCGGCTGTTCGCCGGTTAAAGTGGTACATGAGCTGGGTTCAGAACGTCGTGAGACAGTTCGGTCTGTATCCGTCGTGGGCGTGGGAATGTTGAGGGGCGTCGTCTCTAGTACGAGAGGACCGAGACGAAGCGACCGCTCGTGTACGGGCTATCCTGCCAAGGGTACCGCCCGGTAGCGATGTCGCGCGGAGATAACCGCTGAAAGCATCTAAGTGGGAAACTCTCCCCAAGATGAACATTCCTGGACCTTAAGGTCCCTCAAGGGCCCTGGGAGACTACCAGGTTGATAGGGCGCAGATGCAAGGGCTGCGAGGCCTTCAGTCGAGCGCTACTAATCGCCCGTGAAGTTTGATCTCTCCCGTTGTTTCTTTGCACTACACACCATCCATCCACTCAATGTCATTGGCGTCGACCGCTGATGGCTGACGACTAGCGCGCAGGGGCCACACCCGTTCCCATTCCGAACACGGCAGTTAAGCCCTGCAGCGCCGATGGTACTGCCGCTGAGAGGTGGTGGGAGAGTAGGCCGTCGCCAGCCGCTCCTTTGAAGGCCCGGAATCCCCTGGATCCCGGGCCTTCGCTTTACCCTATATTCCCTCCCATGCCCCGACGCTCCGGACACATCGCCCTCGCCGGAGCCCCCAACGCGGGCAAGTCGTCCCTCCTCAACGCCCTCGTCGGCAGCCACCTCGCCATCGTGAGCCCCAAGGCCCAGGCCACCCGGATTCCGGTCACCGGCCTCCTGACCGACGGCGACGCGCAGTTCGTCTTCCACGATCTCCCGGGCCTGCTGGACCCCGCCTATCTCCTCCAGACGCGCATGCGCGACCTGGCCCTTCGGGCCATGGAGCGGGCCGACATGATTCTGCACCTGCATCCGGCGCCGGACGCACCCGCCCCCGACCTGGCCACCCTCGCCCGGCTGGAGGCGCCGCCGCGGGCGCGGGTGATCCCGGTCTACACCAAGGGCGATCTCGTCCCGCCCGCCGAACGCGCGCGGCTCGAGGCCGCCTCGATCGTCACCGTCGCGGAGGAACCGGCCAGCATCGCGCGCCTGCTCGCGCGCCTCGCGCCGCTCCTGCCCGAGCGTGAGTTCGAGTTCGATGCCGACGATGTCGGCACGCAGCCGCTTCGCTTCTTCGTGGTGGAATACCTCAGGGAGGCGGCGTTCGAGCTCCTGCAGGACGAGCTGCCGTACTCGTTCGCCGCCGAAGTCGAGGAGTTCCGGGAGGACAAGTCGCCCGTATACATTCGGGTGACGATGTTCGTCGAGCGGGAGTCGCAGAAGGGAATGGTCATCGGGCGCGGCGGCGCCACGATCCGCGCCATCGGCACCCACGCCCGCGGCCGCCTCGAGGAGCTGACCGGCGCGCCCGTCTACCTCGATCTCTGGGTCAAGGTGCTTCCGCGTTGGCGGCAGAGTCCCACCGCGCTGACCCGATTCGGTTTCCCGGTATCCGACATGGAGAAGGCATGAGCCTCGCCCCCGAGCTGCTCGAGATTCTCGTCTGTCCCCAGTGCAAGGGAGACCTCGAGTACCAGACCGATCCCGAAGCCCTCATCTGTCGCCGTTGCCGACTGGTCTACCGTGTCGAGGACGACATCCCGATCATGCTCATCGACGAGGCCACGCCGCTTGCGTAGGGCGGGGCAGTGACGGCCCCGGCCATGGGCCCCGCCGCCGACCGGATCCTGGCCGCGGCGGCGGCGGAGGCCCGGCGCCTCGGCAGCGGCGCGATGGGGTCGGAACACATTCTGCTCGCGCTCCTGCGCGAACCGGCGGGCGCCGCCCTCTTCACGGCCCTCGGCATCCCGGCCGACACGGCGGCCGAGCGGCTGGGGAGCGCATCGCGCCGACCGAAGGGCCGTGGCGCGGAGGATCCGGCGCCCGATGCCGACCCGGCACCGACGTCACACGCACGGCGGCTCCTCGATCTCGCCGGTCGCGAGGCACGCCGCCGTGGCAGCGAGATGACCGCTGAACATCTCCTGCTCGCCGCCTTCCATGAGCCGCGCGGCTCCCTCGCCCGGCTCCTGGCGGAGGCCGGCGTCGCTCCGGCGCAGGCCCGCTCCGCCCTGCTCGGCGGGGATGCGGCGCCCCGGTCGGAAGGACCCGAGGCCGCGACGCCTCGGGCCGCCCGGCGGGAACGCACGCAGCGGGAGCCGCGCCGCGGCGCCGACACCGAGTCCGCGGAGCGTCCGAAACGCCCGCCGCGCGCCGACCCCCCGGCGCCCGCGCCGGCCGAAGCCGCTCCGTCGGAGGCTCGCGAGCCGCGGGTCCTTCCGCATCTTCGCAAGCGGCCGTCGCCGTGGGGCTCGCGGCCGCGGCAGGCGCTCCTCCTCGCGGTGCCCGCGGCCCTCGTCGCCGAGTATGGGCTCCATGCGCCGGCGCCGGTCGTCTTCGGCCTGTCATGCGTCGCCGTCCTGCCGCTCGCGGGCTTCATGGGCGACGCCACCGAGCATCTCTCCGCGCGGACCGGCCCGACCATCGGCGGTCTCCTGAACGCCACCTTCGGCAATGCCGCCGAGCTGATCATCGCGATCGTCGCGCTCCGCGCGGGGCTGGTCGAGCTCGTGAAGGCGAGCATTACCGGGAGCATCATCGGCAATCTGCTCCTGATCCTCGGCCTCTCGCTGGTGGCGGGCGGGCTCAGGCGTCCCGAGCTGCGGTTCAACCGCACCACGGCCGGGCTCAGCGCCACCATGCTCGCGGCCGCCGTCGTCGGCCTCGTCTTTCCAGCCCTCTTCCACGCGACGCATCCGGAGCCCGCGAGAATCACCGAGCTCCGGCTTTCCGAGGGTGTCGCGCTCATTCTGATCGTGACCTACGCCTTCTCGCTCCTGTTCTCCCTCAAGACCCACAAGTGGGTCGTCGCCTCGGAGCCGCATCCGCTGGAGGAGCCGACCTGGAGCATCGGGCGTGCGGTGGCGGTGCTCGCGATCGCGACGGTCGGCGTGGCGGTCATGTCGGAGATGCTGGTGGGAGCGACGCGCGGGGTCACAGCCAGCCTGCCGCTCACCGAGACCTTCCTGGGCCTCATCATCATCCCGTTCATCGGGAATGCCGCCGAGCATGCCACGGCAGTCGTGGTGGCCCGGAAGGGCCAGACCGATCTCGCGCTCCAGATCGCGCTCGGGTCGAGCACGCAGATTGCACTGCTCGTCGGCCCCCTCCTCGTGTTCGTCGGGGCGGCCCTGGGCCGCGACATGAACCTCGTCTTCTCGCCCTTCGAGGTCATGGCGGTGGGGCTGGCGACACTGGTCACGGCAATCAGCACGCTCGATGGCGAGTCGCACTGGTTCGAGGGGGTGCAGTTGCTTGCAGTATATGCGATGATCGCCGTGGCGGCCTTCTTCGTTTGACCCCCCGGCGGGCGCAAGATAGGTTGCAACCACTCCTTAGAAGAGGCCATGGGTGCGGACTCGCCCGACGATTCTCTACTTTTCGCCGGACGCCAACCCGGTCCCGCCGCTCGTCGAGCAGTGGGCGCAGTCCAACGCGTTCCCGCTGCACGTCTTCCGCCGCCCCGATGACGTAGAATCGATCGTCCTCCGCGGCCATCCGAGTCTCCTCTTCGTCGACGGCAACGCGGCAGGGGACAGCGGCCTGGCGCTGGTACGGCGACTCAAGGGGGACGCCTTCACGGCGATCGTCCCGGTCGCCGTCTGGGCCGACGCGCACGCCGATGAGCGGGTGCAGGAGTGGTTCGCGGCGGGCGCCGACGAGGTGCTGACGCGGCTCTTCTCGCCGGCGGAGCAGCGGTCGCGGATCGAGGCGACCGTGGTGCGCACCGAGCGCGACGTCTCGGTGCACCCGTCGACCCGGATGCCGGGCACGACCGAGATCGAGCGCGAGATCCGCCGCCGGCTCGACGCGGAGGGCGAGTTCGCCGTGTGCTACGCCGATCTCGACCACTTCAAGGAGTTCAACGACCGCTACAGCTACTACGACGGCGATCGCGTCATCTATCTTCTGTCGCGGATCCTGCACGACGTGGTGAAGGGCCTGCTGGGCGCGGGGGGATTCGTCGGCCACATCGGCGGCGACGACTTTATCTTCATCATCCCCGGCGCGGACATCCACGCGGTGTGCAGCGAGATCCTGGGCGTGTTCGACACGCTGATCCCGCTCCAGTACAATGACCAGGACCGGCGCGCGGGGTACTTCTTCGGCAAGGATCGCCGGGGCCAGCTGCACCGGGTGCCGCTCATGACGCTGTCGATCGGCATCGTGACGAATCGCCACCGGGGTTTTACCCACCCGGCGCAGGTGAGCGAGCTGGCGACGGAAATGAAGAGCTATGCGAAGACCCTTCCTGGCTCCGTGTTCGTGGTGGACCGGAGGCAGGGCGGCGATGGCGAGGGACGCGGCGGCAGTCCGCGGGAACACCGATGAGGACCATGCGATGAACGTCACCTGTCCCAACTGCGCGACGATCTACCGGGTCGACCCCGCCAAGGTACCCGAGGCCGGGGTCCGTGCGCGGTGCGCGGTCTGCAGCGCGATCTTTCCGGTGCGGCGGGAGTCTGCCGCGCCCACGCCGGGTGAACCGGCGGCCCGTCCGGAGCCCACCCGGGCGGCGAGCCCGATCGCGGCGGCATCACCGGCTCCGCCGGCGCCCCCACCGCAACCGGCTCCGGCCGCGGCCCAGCCGGAGCGGCCCTCGCAGCCCCCGGCGCCCGCCCCAGCCGCGGAGCGTCCAGCCCCGCCGCCGGCGGCGCCCGCCGCTCCGGTCGCACCGCCCGTCACTCGGCCGATGCAGCCGCGGCCGGCAGCTCCACCGGCCGGGATGGCGCCGCCGGCCCGCCCGGCTGGCCTCCCCCCGCGGCCCACGGTGCCTGCCGCGGCCCCGGCGGCGGCGCCGGCAGCTGCGGTCCGCTCCTCATCGCCGGCTTCCACCGCCCCGGCGGCGGCCACCGCCGGAGCCACGGCGCGCCGGCCGGTGAATCCGTTTCTGTCGCAGGATCCGTCCCAGAAGGCGCGGCGCCTCGCGCGCGCGCTCATCTCCGACATGGTCGTCTATCATCCGGCGAAGCGCCGCGAGGGGATCCGGGATGGTACCCTCAAGCAGCTCTTCGAAGAGGAAATCAAGAAGAGCTGGGAAGAATTCTCCGAGCAGGTCGGCCGCGACGTCGCGGAATCGTCGAGCCATTTCCGCGACGCGCTGAACGAGATCCTGGCCGACGGGAAGCAAATCTTCTAGCCGCACGCCGTCCCGCTATATTTCGTCACCCCGAGCCGCCCCCCGCCTGCCGGCGGCCGGGCGGCTCGCCCGTTCAGCGGCGTGTCCCTGGCGCGCCCACCACGACCCGTCCGGAGTCCCGATGTCCGATCTCACCGACCGCCTCGCCGAGCTCGACCGCCGCGTCATCGAACTGCGAGACTTTCTTTGACCTGGATACCAAGCGAAGCCGGCTGAGCGAGCTGGAGGCGCAGCAGTCGGACGCCGCGTTCTGGGCCAACAGCGAGCGGGCGCGCGCGGTGGTGCAGGAGATCAAGCAGCTGAAGGGGTGGGTGCTGCCGGCGGAGGAGATCGCGCAGCGCGTCGGGGACGCGCGCGGGCTCGCGGAGATGCTCGACGCGGAGCCCGACGAGTCGCTCGCCTCGGAGCTCGGCGCCGAAGCCGACCGGCTGGACGAGGCGGTCGACGGCTTTCAGCTCCGTACCATGCTGCGCGGGCCCGACGATGCCCGCGACGCGCTGCTCACGATTCATCCGGGCGCGGGCGGCACCGAGTCCCAGGACTGGGCCGAGATGCTCATGCGGATGTACGTGCGCTGGGCGGAGCGGCGGGGCTACCAGGTCTCGATCCTCGACCTCCTGCCCGGTGAGGAGGCCGGCATCAAGTCCGCCACGATCGAGATCAAGGGCGAGTACGCATACGGGTATCTCAAGGCGGAGAAGGGCGTGCACCGGCTCGTTCGGATCTCGCCCTACGACTCCCAGGCGCGCCGGCACACCTCGTTCGCGTCGGTGTTCGTGTACCCCGATATCGACGATACGATCGAGGTCGATCTCCGCGAGGAAGACATCAAGATGGACGTCTTCCGGGCGTCGGGGGCGGGCGGGCAGCACGTCAACAAGACGTCGTCGGCGGTCCGGCTGACGCACATTCCGACCGGGACGGTCGTGTCGTGCCAGCAGGAGCGGAGCCAGACCAAGAACCGTCAGACCGCGATGAAGATGCTGCGGGCGGGGATCTACCAGAAGAAGCTGGAGGAGCAGGAAGCCGCGCGCGCGGTGGTCGAGGCCACCAAGACCGACAACTCCTGGGGCAACCAGATCCGGTCCTATGTCTTCCAGCCGTACACCATGGTGAACGACCATCGGACCGAGATGAAGATCGCCGACGTGCAGCGGATCATGGACGGCGACCTCGACGAGTTCATCCAGGCGTATCTCAAGCGCTTCGGAGGACACGCCGCGTGAGCGACGTCGAGACCCGCAGCTTCGTGGAGTCGGCGCGGCGCGAGAACCGGGCGGCGATCGAGGCCGCCGGGGTGCCGGCGTTTGCGTACGCGTTCCAGCGGAGCCATCTCGCCGCGGATGCGATCGCCGAGTACGAGCGGGGCGGTCAGGCGGAAGGGCCCGACGTCGCCGTGGCGGGGCGGCTGGTTGCGTGGCGGCCCAAGGGCAAGGTCGCCTTTGGCCACGTCGAGGACGCGAGCGGCCGGATCCAGATCTATCTGCGCCAGGACCAGCTCGGGGCGGCGTGGACGCTCGCGGAGCACCTGGACCTCGACGACCATGTCGGCGTCCGCGGCACGCTGATGCGGACCCGCGCCGGGGAGATCACGGTGCGCGGGGCGGAGCTCACGCTCCTCGCCAAGTCGCTCCGGCCGCTCCCGCGAGGCAAGACACAGGTGGCGGATGACGGGTCGGTCCGGACCTTCGGCGGCCTTCACGATCCCGAAGTCCGCTTCCGCCAGCGCTACGCCGATCTCGCGGTGCATCCCGAGGTGCGCGAGATCTTCCGCCTGCGGGCACGCGTGACGCGCTACATCAGGCGCTACCTCGACGAGCGGGGCTTCCTCGAGGTGGAGACGCCGGTGCTCCAGCCGCTCTACGGTGGGGCCGCCGCGCAGCCGTTCGTCACCCACCACAATGCCCTCGACATGCCGCTCTACCTGCGTATTGCCGATGAACTGTACCTCAAGCGACTGCTGGTGGGCGGCCTCGAGCGGGTCTACGAAATCGGGCACGACTTCCGGAACGAGGGCATGGATCGGACGCACAATCCGGAATTCACCATGCTCGAGTGGTACATGGCATATGCCGACTACCAGGTGATCGCCGGGATGGCGGAGGAGCTGCTGCGCGGACTGGTGCGGGAGATTACCGGCGGCGAAGCCGTCGAGCGCGACGGCGTAGCACTCGACTTCGGCCGCCCCTTCGCGCGGGTCGGCTTCGTGGACGGGATCCGGGAGCACGCGGGCATCGACGTGCTCGCGGCTGACGAGCCGGACATGCGCGCGGCACTCCTCCGGTCCGGCGTTCCCGCCGATACGGCCGCGACGTTCACCGGCGGCAAGCTGGTGGACGAGGTCTTCAAGGCCTTTCTCGAGCCGCATCTGGTGCAGCCGACCTTCGTCTTCGACTATCCGCGGGTGCTGTCGCCGCTCGCGAAGACCCACCGCACCGATCGGCGGCTCACGGAGCGCTTCGAGCTCTTCGTGCTCGGGCGCGAGCTGGCCAACGCGTTCAGCGAATTGAACGATCCCGACGACCAGCGTGCCCGGTTCGAGGATCAGGTGCGCCTGCGGCAGGCGGGCGACCTCGACGCGCAGCACTATGACGCCGACTTCATCCGGGCCCTCGAATACGGCATGCCGCCGGCCGGTGGCATCGGCATCGGCATCGACCGCCTGATGATGCTTCTGGCCGACCAGCCGTCCATCCGCGACGTGATTCTCTTTCCCGCGATGAGGCCCGAAGGATGATGCGCGGCGCGCGGACGCTTCTCGCGGTCCTCCGGCTGCCGACGCGCCTCGAGTGGAGCATCGCCGGCCGGTATCTCCGCAGCCGGCGCAACACGCGCGCGGCCTCGCTCAACACCGTCATCTCGACCGGCGGCGTGATCGTCGGCGTCACGGCGCTCATCGTGGTGCTCGGCGTGATGAACGGGCTCCGCAACGACCTGCGCGAGCGCATTCTCGTCGCCAACCCCCATCTCCGGATCCTGACCTACGGCGCCGGGCTCCGCGTAGACGACTGGCGCACCGCGATGGCCACGGTGCTCAAGGATCCCGACGTGGTGGCGGCCGCGCCGGAAGTCATCACCCAGTCGATCATCACCCGCGGCGCCGACTACGCGGAGGCCATCAACGTGCTGGGCTTCGATCCCGACACGGGAAGGAAGTCGGTCACCTCGCTGCCCCAGTCGATCACCCAGGGCAACCTGTCGTTCCGCCCCACGCGCACCGATGTGGACGGCGCCATCCTGCTCGGCGCGCGGCTCGCCAACCGCATCTCGGCGTATCCCGGCGACGTGATCACCCTGATTCCGCCCACTGCCGCCAAGATGAATCCCGCCCTCGGCGTTGCGGTGCCCAAGTACTGGCACTTCGAGGTCACCGGCCTCTTCGACACCGGCATGTTCCAGTACGACAATCAGTTCGTGGTCATGTCCCGGGAGACGGCGCAGCGGTTCAACGGGCTGGGCGACGCGGTGTCGGGGATCGCGGTTCGCGTGAAGGATCCGGACCAGGCGCCGGCGGTGGGCGCCCGGCTCGAACGGAAGCTCCAGTATCCCTACCGCGCCCTCGACTGGCAGACCCAGAACCAGAGCCTCTTCAGCGCGCTCAAGCTGGAGAAGCTGGCCATGGGGCTCATCATCTTCTTCATCATGGTCGTGGCCGCCTTCAACATCGTAGGGACGCTGACGATGGTGGTGGCCGACAAGACGCGCGAGATCGGAATCCTCCGGGCGATGGGGCTCACGGCCCCGGCCGTCGGACGCATCTTCCTGATCCAGGGCGCCGTCATCGGCCTGGTGGGCACGCTGGTCGGCCTCGTGCTCGGCCTCGTGGTGGCGTTCGTGGTCGACAAGTCCGGCTGGATCCGCATCGATCCGTCGGTGTACTTCATCGACCATCTCCCGATCCACGTCGAGGCCCGCGACGTGATCGCGGTGGTGCTCGCGAGCGTCGCCATCGCCGTGCTCGCCACCCTGCATCCGTCGACGACGGCCGCCCGGCTCACGCCGGTCGACGCGATCCGGCACGAGTGATGGCGATTCTCGAGGCGGCCGGGCTCCGGAAGGTGTATCGCGGCGGCGACGGCAGCTCGATCGAGGTGCTGGCCGGCGTCGACCTGGCGGTGCAGCGTGGGGAATTCGTCGCCATCGTCGGCGCGAGCGGGGCCGGAAAGAGCACACTGCTGCAGCTCCTCGGCGCGCTCGATGCACCGACGGCCGGCACGATCGCGCTGGCGGGCGAGCTCTACGCCGATCAGACGCCGGAGCGGCTGGCGGTGCTCCGGAACCGGAAGCTCGGCTTCGTGTTCCAGTTTCATCACCTGCTGCGCGAATTCAACGCGCTCGAGAACGTGATGATGCCGCTGCTCATCGCCGGGACCGCTCCCGCCGCCGCTCGCTCGCGGGCGGAGGAGCTCCTGGCGGTCGTGGGACTCGCCGGGCGGATGACGCACCGGCCCGCGGCGCTCTCGGGCGGTGAGCAGCAACGCGTGGCCGTCGCCCGCGCCCTGGTGGCCGATCCGCTCGTCCTGCTGGCCGACGAGCCCTCGGGGAACCTGGACTACCACAACAGCGAGCTGCTGCACGACCTCTTCGCGACGCTCGCGCGACAGCTGGAGACGGCGCTCGTCGTCGTCACGCACAACCGGCTCCTCGCGGGTCGGGCCGACCGGATCCTGGCGATGGAGCACGGGCGGCTCCTGGCCCACCCCGGGGTGGAGGCGATGCCCTGATGCAGTGCGAGCAGTGTCATGAACGCGAGGCCGTGGTGCACCTGACCCAGATCGTCGACGAGCAGGTGACGACGGTGCACCTGTGCGAGCGCTGCGCGGCGGAGAAGGGCGTCGAGGGCGCCGGACCTCCGGCCAAGACTCCCCTCGGCGATTTTCTCGCGGCGATCGGCAAGGGCCAGCTCGGCGTTCCGGTCGGGACCGTGGAGCTGATGCGGTGTACCACCTGCGGGGCGTCGCTGCAGGACTTCCGGGAGACCGGCCGGCTGGGCTGCGCGGACTGCTATCGAACCTTCGAGCTGCAGATGCGCGACCTGCTGCGGCGGGTGCACGGCTCGACGCACCACGTCGGGGAGCGCTACGTGCGCCGGGGCTCGGCACCGGTCACAGCGGAACGGGCGCAGGACGACCTCCGCGAGCAGCTCCGGCTCGCCGTGGAGACCGAGAATTTCGAGCTCGCGGCCGAGATCCGCGACCGCCTCCGGGTCGTCGAATGATCGACCTCACGCTGCTTGCCGACGGCGGCCTGGGCTGGCTCGACGCCAGCGGCCCGGACAGCCATCTGGTGCTGTCCACCAGGATCCGTCTGGCCCGGAACCTTGCGGGCCGAGTCTTCGTAAGCCGAAGCAGCGAGTCGGAGCGCGAAGCGGTGGTGCGCGACGTCCAGGCGGCCGCGGGCGACACGGTGCTGCTGCGGCAGGCGGCGCGCTTTCGACTGGATCGCCTGGAGCCGCTCGAGCGTCACCTGCTGCACGAACGCCACCTCGTCAGCCGGGATCTGGCCGGCCTGGGCGCCGAGGGGCGCACCCGGAGCGGTGCCGCCCTCCTGATGCAGGACCGGGTCGGCGTGATGCTGAACGAGGAGGATCACCTCCGCCTGCAGGCACTCGCATCCGGGTTCGCGCTCGAGGCCGCCTACGCCTCGCTCGACCGGGTGGACACCGAACTGGGGCAACGACTTGCCTTCGCATTCCACCCTGAGTTCGGTTATCTTACCTCCTGCCCAACCAACGTCGGGACGGGGCTCCGCGCGTCGGTCCTGATCCACCTGCCCGGGCTCGTGCTCACCAAGGAAATCTCCAAGGTGCTGCAGGGTCTCTCGCAGGTGGGACTGACCTTCCGGGGCCTCTATGGCGAGGGGAGCGAGGTGGTGGGCAACTTCTTTCAGTTGTCCAACCAGACCACCCTGGGCCAGACGGAGGCGGAACTGCTCGACCACCTCGGCAAGGTGGTGCGGCAGGTCATGGACTACGAGGAGCAGGCCCGCCAGGTGCTGCTGCGCAATGCACCGGCAATCATCGAAGACAAGGTGTGGCGCGCCTACGGCTTGCTCCGCTACGCCCGCGCCGTGTCCTTCGATGAGGCCATGAACCTGCTGAGCGGCGTGCGGCTCGGTGTGGGCGTCGGCCTGATCCCCGGCGTCTCCATCTATACGCTCAACAAGCTGCTGATTCACGCCCAACCCGCGCACCTCGCGGCCGCCGAAGGGCTCGCCCTCGACGACTCCGACCTCCCGATCCACCGGGCGCACCTGGTGCGGCGCGTACTCGAAGACGATACAGGCAGATCGCGATGAACGGCTACAATTTCACCGACCGCGTACGCAAAGTCCTCCAGATGGCCCGCGAAGAGGCGGCGCGTCTGCACCACGAGTATGTCGGCACCGAGCACATTCTGCTCGGTCTCATCCGCGAGGGTGAGGGCGTCGCCGCCGCCGTGCTCACCAACCTGAACGTCGACCTCGAGGACATCCAGCAGAAGATCGAGGAGACGGTGAAGAAGGCAAAGGCGGCGGCCGCCGCCGGCCCCGACCTGCCCTACACATCGCGCGCGAAGAAGGTGCTCGAGCTCGCCATGACGGAAGCCCGGGAGCTCAACCACTCCTACGTCGGGACCGAGCACCTCCTGCTTGGCCTGCTCCGCGA
>JAICUF010000028.1 GCA_025935995.1 Gemmatimonadales bacterium | reverse complement strand
CCCGGACCGACGCGCCCCGGGTGGAAAGCGGTTTTCTGGGCGACGCGGAAGACGAAATCGACAAACTCTTCGGAGCCTGAGGAACCCCCCGCCCATGTCGATGATCAACTACGCGTCCCGCGAGATCAACTGCAAGCTCGTCTACTACGGGCCCGGCCTCGGCGGCAAGACGACGAACCTCGAGTTCGTCTACAACAAGGTCGCGCCCGGTTCCCGCGGGAAGATGATCTCCCTCGCGACCGAGACCGAGCGCACCCTCTTCTTCGACTTCCTGCCCGTCGATCTCGGCACCATCCGCGGCTTCAAGGTGAAGTTCCACCTCTACACCGTGCCGGGCCAGGTCTACTACAACGCCTCGCGGAAGCTCATCCTCAAGGGCGTGGACGGTGTGGTCTTCGTGGCCGACAGCCAGCTCGAGCGCATGGAAGCGAACATCGAGGCCATGCAGAACCTGTACGACAACATGGCCCAGCACGGCTACGATCTCACCCGCCTTCCGTTCGCCATCCAGTACAACAAGCGCGACCTCCCCAACGCCGCGCCCATCGCCGAGCTGCAGGCCGCGCTCAATCCGGGCTGGGTGGTCGAGGATCCGGTGCGCCAGCGCCCGCTGCCCGACGGCGAGCATCCGGGAGAGTTTCTCGTGAGCCAGCAGGACGGCCAGTGGATCGAGCGCGCTCCGTACTACGAGGCGGTCGCCGTGACCGGCGAGGGCGTCTTCGATACCCTCAAGGCCATCAGCAAGACCGTCGTCAAGACCCTGGGATAGGACGCGGCGCCGATGTGGACGCTGCCCAACGTCATCACCCTCGTCCGGATCAGCTTCACCCCGGTCATCGCCCTCCTCCCGTTCATCGAAGGCTACTGGCCCAAGCTCGTCTGCTTCGTGATCTTCGTCGTCGCCGCCGTGAGCGACGTCTTCGACGGGTACCTGGCGCGCCGGCACAATCAGGTCACCGACCTGGGGAAGCTGCTCGACCCGATCGCCGACAAGCTGCTGCTGTTCGCCACGCTGGTGCCGATCTACTGGATCTCCCGCACGCGTCACGACCTCTACGACATCCCCGTCTGGGGCAGCATTCCGCTCTGGGTCTGCGCGCTCCTGATCGGACGTGAGCTGGCCATGACTCTCTTCCGCTGGTGGGCCCAGCGGCACGGCGTCGTGATTCCGGCGGGCGGGGCGGGGAAGCTCAAGACCGTCCTCCAGAACATCTTCGTCGGGGCGATCATGCTCTGGTTCGCCTTCCGGGATGCCCGGACCCCGATGGGCTGGACCCACGGGCGGTTCGCGAGCTTCTGGAACACCTTTCACGGGAGCTTCGTCGCCGTGACGCTCGCGATCGCCACCGTGCTCACCGTCTACTCCTTCCTGCTCTACATCTACCGCTACCGGCGGCTGTTCATCGAGCGAGCGCGCTGAGGCGCCGATGAACCTCGAAGTCGTCACCATCGGCACGGAGCTGCTGCTGGGCTTCACCCTCGACACCAACGGCGCCGGGATCGGGCGCGCGCTGGCGGCGCTGGGCATCCGCGTGGTCCGGCGGACCTCGGTGGCCGACCGGCCCGTCGAAATCCGCGACGCGGTCGAGAGCGCCCTCGCGCGCACCGGCGCCGTCATCACCACCGGCGGGCTCGGCCCCACCCGCGACGACATCACCAAGCGCATCGTGGCCGATCTCTACGGCTGGCCCCTCGACTTCGACGAGACGCTCTGGCAGGCCCTGGTCGAGCGGTATCGCCGCCGCGGCCGCATCCCCGCCGAGAGCAACCGCTCCCAGGCCGAGGTGCCGCGCGGGGCGACGGTGCTCCCGAATCAGTGCGGCAGCGCGCCGGGGCTCTGGCTGGATGGCCCGCGCGGGCTCACGGTGATGCTGCCCGGCGTGCCGCTCGAGATGGAGCATCTGCTCACCGACGAGGTGGTACCGCGGCTCGCGGCGCGCGGTGGCGGCTCGGTCATCCGCTCGCGCACCGTTCGCGTGACCGGCATTCCCGAGAGCACGCTCGCCGAAGCGCTGGGCGAGATCGAGCGGGACATCGCGCCGCTGACCCTCGCCTATCTGCCGGGCCTGGACGGCGTCGACCTGCGGCTCACCGCGTGGGATCTCGAGCCGGCGGAGGCCGACCGTCGGCTCGCGGCGGCCGCAGCGGAGCTCAGGGTCCGCGCGGGGGAAGTGGTCTACGGCCAGGAAGACGAGGATCTCGCGGCGCTGGTGCTCGACGCCGCCCGGCGGGCCGGTGTGCGGATCGCGCTCGCCGAATCCTGCACCGGCGGGCTCCTCGGCGCGCGACTCACGGCGATCCCGGGCAGCTCCGATGTCTTCGTGGGCGGAGCCGTGACCTACGCCGACACGGCGAAGACCGCGCTGGCCGGCGTTCCGCCCTCCCTCCTGGCCGCGCGCGGCGCCGTGAGCGAGGAAGTCGCGGCGGCGATGGCCGAGGGGATCCTGAAGCGGCTCGATGCCGATCTCGCGGTCGCCATTACCGGCATCGCCGGACCCGGCGGGGGCACCGACGACAAGCCGGTGGGAACCGTCTGCTTCGCCCTCGCCGGCGGAGGGATGACGGCGTCATCCCGGTCCATCCTCATCGGTACGCGCAGCGAGATTCGCTACCGCGCGGCGCAGGCGGCGCTCTTTCTTCTCCTGAAGCGGCTCCGGTTATCTTTCCCGGGTCCCGAGCTGGGGAGAGCCCGCAAGTGAAACACGATCAGCGCGTTACCGACACCGACGACGCTTCTTCGGAGCCGCTTCACACTCCCGGCGGGATGTCGGAGCCGGCGGCCCGGAGCGGTCCGAGCGCCGACGGTGCCGATCTCGCGTCCACCGATATGTCGCAACGGCCGTCGTCCCGCGACGAGACCACGCAGCCGGTCTTCGGCGAGGGGCGCGATCCGAGGGTCGAGCAGGATCTCGCCGAGCTCAGGGACCGTCATCTGCGGCTGGCTGCGGAATTCGACAACTACCGCAAGCGAGTCGCGCGTGAGCGCATCGAGCTGAGCGACCGAGCGCAGGCCACGTTCATCGCGCGACTCCTCGATGTCCTGGACGATCTCGATCGGCTGGTCGCGAGCGATGGCGGCACCTCGGCCGAGACCCTCCGCGGCGGCCTGTCGCTGGTGGATCGCAAGCTCAGGAAGGAGCTGGAGGCGGCCGGTGTCGAGCGGATCGATCCGGCCGGCCAGCCCTTCGATCCGGCCGAGGCGGAAGCCGTCTCGATCGTGCCGCCGCCGGATCCGTCGAAGGACCACACCGTCGCGGCCACCTTCCAGACGGGCTACCGCTTCAAGGGAACGCTCGTGCGTCCGGCGCGCGTGCAGGTCTACTCGGAAGGCCAGGCCTGACATGGCGGCGAAGGACTTCTACCAGGTTCTCGGCGTCCCCGACTCCGCGAGCCAGGACGAGATCAAGAAGGCCTACCGCCGCCTCGCCAAGCAGTACCACCCGGACGCGAATCCGGACAACGCGTCGGCGGCGGAGCGCTTCAAGGAGATCTCGGAGGCCCATGCCACACTGTCCGACGCCGAGAAGCGGAAGCACTACGACCAGATGCGCCGGCTCGGCGCGTTCGACGGGCTGGGGCGGAGGCCCGCCGGCGCGCCCGGCCGCGGATCGCCGATGGGCGGTGCACCCGGCGCCGAGGAGATCGATCTCGGCGATCTGAGCGGCTTCGGCCTGGGCGACATCTTCTCGTCCATCTTCGGCCGCGGGCGCCGGGAAGAGGCCCGCGGCGAAAGCCTCGAGGCGGTGGTCGAGGTGCCGTTCCGCGTCGCCATGCTGGGTGGCAAGGTCCCGGTCACGATGCCCGTCGTCGAAGCCTGTCCCACCTGCGCCGGCAGCGGTGCGGCACCGGGGGCCACCATCACGACCTGCCCCGAGTGCGACGGCCGGGGCACGATCTCGTTCGGTCAGGGCAGCTTCGCCGTGAACCGGCCCTGTCCGCGATGCCGCGGGCGCGGCAAGGTCCCGTCCCAGCCGTGTCCCACCTGCCAGGGCGCCGGCGAGGTGCGAACGGAGCGGCGCGTGATGATCACGGTCCCGCCCGCCACCGAGTCGGGCAGCAAGGTGCGGCTCAAGGGACAGGGCCAGCCCGGCCGCGCCGGCACTCCCGCCGGTGATCTCGTCATCACCTTCCAGGTCCAGCCCGACCGGTTCTTCCACCGGGACGGCCTCGACATCGTGTGTGAGGTGCCGATCAACCTGGCGCAGGCGGTGCTGGGCACCCGGCTCCGCGTGCGGACGCTCGACGGCAAGAAGGTCGTCCTGCGGATTCCGCCGGGCACCCAGCCGGGGCGCAAGTTCCGCATCAAGGGGCAGGGACTCGAGAAGAACGGACGGAAGGGCGACCAGCTCGTCGGCGTGCAGGTGACGCTGCCGGCGAAACTGAGCCCGGAGCAGGAGGAGCTCATGAAGCAGTTCGCGAGCTCCGCGGGGATGGCCTACTGAGGTAGCTAGACGGTGGCGCCGGGGCTCGCCGCCCGCGCCAGCTCCATCAGGATCTTCTGCGCCGACCGCTCGGGCTCGCCCGCCAGCGGCCGGCGCTGCTCGTAGGTGCCGTCCGGCCTGAGATCCCAGGCCTGGCGGTTGTCCTGCAGCATGAGCTCGAGGATGCCGATGATCGTCTGCCGGTGCGTCGGATCCTCGACGGGCGCCGCGGCCTCGATCCGGCGGTCGAAGTTGCGCGGCATCCAGTCGGCCGAGCCGATGAAGACCTCGGTCTCGCCGCCGTTGTGGAAGCAGAAGGCGCGGGAATGCTCCAGGAAGCGTCCCACGACGCTCATCACCCGGATGCGTTCGCTCACGCCTGGCAGCCCCGGCCGGAGACAGCAGATCCCGCGCACGATCAGATCGATCGTCACCCCCGCCTGCGAGGCCTGATAGAGTGCGACGATGATCTCCGGATCCACCAGCGCATTCATCTTCGCAAGGATCCGGGCAGGGCGACCCGCCTGCGCATGCTCCATCTCCCGGCCGATGAGGGCGATGAACCGCTCGCGCATGCCCTTGGGCGCGACGATCAGCTTCCGGAACGAGGCGGGGGTGCCGAAGCCGGTCAGGACATTGAACAGGTCGGTGAGGTCCGAGCCCAGCTCCGGATCGGCGGAGAAGATCCCGAAGTCGGTGTAGATCCGCGACGTCTTGAGGTTGTAGTTGCCGGTGCCGACGTGCACGTAGCGCCGCATCGCGTCCCCCTCGCGCCGGACCACCAGCATCACCTTGCTGTGCGTCTTGAGCCCCACCACGCCATAGCTGACATGGACGCCGACGTCTTCGAGCCGCTGCGCCCAGCGGATGTTGTTCTCCTCGTCGAAGCGCGCCTGGAGCTCGATGAGCACCGCAACCTGCTTCCCGCGCTCGGCCGCGTGCGCCAGCTGGCGGGCGATGCTGGAGTCGCCGCCGGTCCGGTACAGCGTGAGCTTGATCGCCACCACGTCGGGATCGGCGGCCGCGGCCTCGATGAAGCATTCGACCGTCTTGCCGAAGCTGTCGTAGGGATGGTGGACGAAGACGTCGCCCTCGCGGATGACCTCGAAGATGTTCCGGCCGCCGGCGAGCCGGGCGGGTGTCGCCGGATGGAAGGGCGGGTCGCGGAGCGCCGGAATCTCGAGCTGCGAGAGCGAGAGGAGATCCGCCGTGTCCAGCGGCCCCAGCACCTCGAAGACGTCGTCGTCGGTGAGCGCGAGCGCGGGCGATTCCTGCTCCTCGTTGAACTCCGCCAGCAGCAGCTGCCGCAGCGACACGGGCATCGAGGTATGGACCTCGAGGCGCACCACTTCGCCGAAGCGGCGGTTCCGGACCTCCTCCTGAATGTGGCTCAGCAGGTCGTCCGCCTCGTCCTCATCGAGCTCCAGCTCGGTGTTGCGGGTGATCCGGAAGGTGTACCAGCCGAGGATCTCGACGCCGGGAAAGAGGAGGTCCAGATTGGCGCCGATGATGTACTCCAGCGGCACGTAGCGGTACGGAGTCGGGAGCGGAATCCAGCGCGGCAGGATCTTCGGGACCTTGACCCGCGCGAACCGCTCCTCCCCGTCGGCGTCGCGAAGCACCACCGCGAGCGACAGGCTCAGGTTCGAGATGTAGGGGAACGGGTGGCCGGGATCGACCGCCAGCGGCGTGAGCACGGGGAAGACGTTGGCCCGGAAGTACCGCTCCAGGTGCTCGCGGTCCGCACTCGGCAGCGCTTCGAACTCGGTGATGAGCCGGACGCCGTGGGTCGCGAGGCCGGGGAGCACGTCGTCCATCAGGCAGCGGCGGTGCCGCGCGGTCTGATCGGCCACCGTGAGGCCGATGATCCGGAGCTGCTCCTCGGGCGTGAGCCCATCGGCGGTCAGCTCGCTCACGCCGGCGGCCACCTGGCGCTTGAGCCCGGCCACCCGGATCTGGTAGAACTCGTCCAGGTTGTTGCTGAAGATCGCGAGGAACTTCACCCGCTCGAGGAGCGGGGTGCGCGGGTCGAGCGCCTCGTGCAGGACGCGGCCATTGAACTCGAGCCACGACAGCTCGCGATTGAGATAGAGCGAGGGGTGGCGGAGATCCACCTGAACGGCCGGCGTCTCCACGGCCAGGTGCAGGTCGGTCATTGCGCGGGCCGCTCCCGGATGGTGAGCGCGAGCAGGGTGCTGGCGACGCTCACGATGATGCCACCGAGGAGCGCCGCCCAGAAGCCGCTCACGGTGAATCCGAGCCCGAGATGGTGCGACAGGGCGCCGGTCGCCAGCAGCAGCACCGCGTTGATGACGAGCACGAAGAGTCCCAGCGTGAGGACCACGAGCGGACAGGTCAGGATCATGAGCAGCGGCCGGAGCACCATGTTGACCAGTCCGAAGACGACGGCGAGGGCCACGAATCCCAACGGCGTGCCCGTGTAGCGGAGCCCCGGTACCAGCCAGACGGCGACGCAGAGCGCGAGCGCGTTGATGACGAATCGAAGCAGGTGGCCGCGCATCCCGCTAGGCCCCCGGGCTCCGGAGCCCGTCGTCGATCCAGTCGAGCACGGTGTCCCACCAGAGACGGCGGTTCCGCGGCTTCGTCACGAAGTGATCCTCGTCGGGAAAGTAGAGGAACTTGGCGGGGAGACCCCGGAGCTTCGCCGCGGTGAACGCCTGCAGGCCTTCCGACAGGTCCACCCGGTAGTCGAGCTGGCTGTGCACCACCAGCAGCGGGGTGGACCACTGGCTCACGTAGTTCGCCGGCGACCACTTCTCCATGATCGCGCGGGCGGCCGGCGACGTGCTCGGGCCTCCGAATTCCCAGAGCGGGAACCAGAGCTCCTCGGTGGTCCCGGCCATGGCGAGGGGATTGAAGATTCCGTCATGCGCCACCAGCGTCCGGAAGCGGTTCGTGTGGCCCGCCATCCAGTAGATCATGTAGCCGCCGTACGACGCGCCGGCCGCGGCGACGCGCTGCCTGTCGATGTAGGGTCGCGCCGTGAGGGCGTCCAGCCCCTTCATGAGGTCGTCGTAGGGAAGGCCGCCCCAGTTGCGCGAGATGCTGCCCGTAAAGCGCCGGCCGTAGCCGGTCGAGCCGTGGAAGTTGACGCCGGCCACGACGTAGCCGCGCGCTGCGAACATCGCGAAGTTCCAGCGCGCGTGCCACTCGTCGAGCCACGCGCCCTGCGGCCCGCCATGGATCAGGTAGACCAGCGGATAGGCATGGCGGCGGTCGAAGTTCGGCGGGCGCATCACCCATCCGGACACGGAGTCACCGGCGCCGCCCAGGAAGCTGAACGATTCGAGCGGGGTGAGATTGAGTCGCGCCGTGATCGCCGCGTTGAGCCGGGTGAGCGGCCGGAGCGCCCGTCCCGCCGCATCGGAGCGATAGAGCTCCGCGGGCGACGTCGCGCTCTGCCGGAGAAAGACCAGGAAGTCGCCGCGCGGTGACACCGCCACCGCGGTGTTGCTGCCGCCGGTCACGAGCCGGGTGGTCCGGCCGGTCGGGATCTCCACCGCGTAGATGACGCGCTGCCCCCGCTCCTCGACCTCCGCCAGCACCGACCGACTGTCCGGCGCCCACACGAAGGCGAGCACGCTCGCGTCCCAGTTCGGCGTCAGCGGCGCCCGACGGCCGTTCGCGCGTTCATACAGCACGAGCTGCTGGCGGTCCGCTTCGAAGCCGGGCACCTCCGCCGCCAGGTATGCGATGTACCGGCTGTCGGGCGAGTAGGCCGGGCTGTGGTCGTTCGCGCGGCTCGTCGTGATGGCCTGGCGGCCCGAGCCGTCGGGCGCCATGACGAACACGTCGTTGTTGGTCGAGGTCGCGACGTCGTTATCGGGATTGTACACCACCGCCACCTCGGTGCCGACCGCCGACAGCGCGAGGTCCCGTCCGCCGAGGGCAAGGGTGGGCACGTCGCGGTCGATCGGGGTGATGTCCGTCGCGCGGGAATCCGCCAGGGTGAAGCGGAACACGTGCTGGCGCCGGCCGGCGCGCCACGCGTCCCAGTGGCGGAAGAAGAGCGACGTGACGATGCGGGCGCTGGTCGGGTAGTCGTCGTTCCGGCGATCCACCTCCTGCATGAGCGGCCACTTGACGTCCGCCGTCAGGTACAGCGCCTTGCCATCCGGCGCCCATGCGAAGTCGTTCACGCCGCCGGAGAGCGCCGTCAACCGGCTCGGCTCGCCGCCCTTGACCGGCACCTGCCAGACCTGGGCGCCGCCCTCCCGCGTGGAGACGAAGGCCACGGAGCTCCCGTCCGGCGCCCAGCGCGGCGAGCGGTCGCTCCCGTTGTCTCCGGCGGTGAGCGGGCGCGCCTCGCCTCCGCCCGCGGGGACGACCCAGATGCGCGACACGTTGACGTTGTCGTCGAGCGACGGCGCGGAGACGGTGAACGCGACCAGTGCTCCGTCGGGCGAGATCGCGGGCTCGGACGGGGTACGGATCGAGATGAAGTCGTCGAACGCCAGCGGGTGCCGCTGCTGGGCTCCGGCGGGGACCGCCAGCGCCGCCGCGATCAGGGTGAGCGCGGCGGCACGCCTACGCAATCACGCCCCCGCCCAGAACCTGCTGCTCCGTCGAGTAGACGACGCCCGACTGTCCCGGCGCGATCGCGCGGACCGGGACGTCGAGCGCGAGATCGAGCCCGTCGTCGGTCCGGCCGAGCACCGTGGCGGGGACCGCTCGCGCGCGGTAGCGGAGCTGCGCGAGGCAGGTGTCGCCCGGCACGAGCGGCGGCGCAAGCCAGTTCACTTCCGCGAGCCGTACTCGGTGTCCGGCGAGGTCCGCTTCCGATCCGATGACGACCTCGCGCGTTCCGGGCCGGATGGCCACGACGTAGCGCGCGCTGCTGCCGCCGCCCGGCAGCCCCCGCCGCTGGCCGATCGTGTAGCGCGCGTACCCGCGATGCTCGCCGATCCGCTCGCCGCTCACACTGACGAGCGGGCCCGGCTGCAGCGCGGGCGCGCCGTCGGGCAGGTGCCGCTCGAGCACGCCGACGTAGTCGTCATCGGGCACGAAGCAGATCTCGACCGACTCGGGCTTCTCCGCGGTGGTGAGGCCGAGCCGGCGGGCCAGCGCGCGCGTCTCGTCCTTCGTCATGTCGCCCACCGGCGTGAGCATCCGCGCCACCACCGCGCGGTCCACCCCCCAGAGGAAGTAGCTCTGGTCCTTGGCGGGATCCGCGCCGCGGTAGAGCCGCCCGTCGCGCGCGCGGGCGTAGTGGCCCGTCGCGATGTACTGGCAGCCGAGGGCGTCGGCGTGGGCCAGGAGGTCGCGGAACTTGGTGAAGGAGTTGCAGCGGACGCAGGGGATCGGAGTCCGTCCCCGGCTGTACTCGGAGACGAAGTTCTCGATCACGTGGAGCGAGAAGCGGTCCTCGAGATTCAGCACGTAATGCGGAATGCCGAGCGCGGCGGCGACGTCGCGGGCGTCGTTGATCGAGTCGAGCGAGCAGCAGGGGCGGTCGGGGACGCTGTCGCCGTAACAGAAGAGCTTCATCGTGGCGCCGACGACCTCGTGGCCCTGCTCGACCAGCCGCGCCGCCGCCACCGAGCTGTCCACGCCGCCCGACATGGCGACGAGCACTCTGCTACGCACGTCCGAGCACTCCCGCCAGCTTCCGCACCCTGGCGACGACGCCCGGGAACACCTCCACCGCGCGATCGATGTCCGCCGGCGTCGTCTCGTGGCCCAGGCTGAAGCGGATCGCGCCGAGCGCGAGCTCGCGCGGCACGCCCATCGCGGTCAGCACGTGCGATGGCTCCATCGCGCCGGTGGAGCAGGCGGACCCGCCCGACACGGCCACGCCGGCGAGATCGAAGTGCATGAGCAGCGCTTCGCTGTCGGTGCCGGCCACCGCGACGCTCAGGATGTGCGGGGCGCGCTCGGCGCCCTTCGCGTTCACATGCACGTCGGCCGCCGCGGCGACGAGGCGGGCCTCCAGGTCGTCGCGGAGCGCGCGCAGCCGCGCCGCCTCGGACGCCTGCTCCGCCGCCGCGAGCCGCGCCGCCGCGCCGAGCGCCACGGCGCCGGCCACGTTTTCGGTGCCCGGCCGGATCCCGAACTGCTGGCCACCGCCGTGGATGATGGCCTCGACGGCCTTCCGCTCGCGCACGATCAGCGCGCCGATCCCCTTCGGCGCGCCGATCTTGTGACCCGAAATCGTGAGCAGCGTACACGGCAGACCGTCGAACGAGACGGGCACCTTGCCGAAGGCCTGCACCGCGTCGCTGTGGAAGAGCACGCCCGCCGCGGCGCAGCGGCGGGCGATCTCCGCCACCGGCTGCACCACGCCGACTTCGTTGTTGACCCACATCGTGGACACGACGGCGGGCCGGCCCGCGAGGGCGGCGTCGAGGGCCTCCATCTCGATCACGCCGTCGGGGTCCACCGGCAGCACGACTTCGCGGCCGCCCAGATGACAGACGGCGTGGGCGGCCGCGAGAATCGCCTTGTGCTCGATGGCGGATACGACGGCGCACATGGCGTCGCCGCGATCGCGGGCGGCCAGCGCCGCTCCCACGATGCCGAGGTTGTCGGCTTCCGTGCCTCCCGAGGTGAAGATGACCTGGCCGGGCTCCGCGCCGACCGCCTGTGCCACCTCGCGGCGGGCCTGCTCCAGGCCGGCCCGTGCCGCCCGGCCGAACCGGTGGCCGCTCGAAGGGTTGCCGAAGGCCGCGTCGGTGAGGTATGGCAGCATGGCCTCGAGCACCTCGGGTCGAACCGGGGTGGTGGCCGAATGATCGAGGTAGACGGGGGCAGGCATGGCGCTAAAGATAACGCCGGCTACATCGATTGCACGCCCAGCGCGATGACGTCATCCACCGCCACCGTTTCGTGCGTAAAGAACGGCTCGCCGAACCTGCGGCGGATCAGCGAGCCGTAATGCGCGTTCTGGGTCTCGACCAGGGAATAGAGGTCCTGCCCGGTGGGAAAGATTTCGCCCGCGTTCTTCGCCCCGTCGAACTGGCTCGCGTAGCAGCGGATGGCCTGCATCTTCCGCTCGAACTGCGCGCTGATGTCGACGACGAACGTCGGCTTGACCGCGTCTTCGCGGTAGGCGAGCGCGTACAGGATCTTCCGCGGCCGCCAGGGCTCGCCCGGCGCGTCGTAGCGCGCGAGTCCGGCCAGGAAGCACGCGTCCCGGCCCAGCTCGCTCGCGAGCCGGTGATCGGGGTGCCGGCCGACCGGGAACGGGAGGATCACGACCTGCGGACGGAAATGGCGGATCTCGGCCACCACGATGCGGCGAAACTCATCGGTGTTCTGCAGGTGCGCATCGGGGAGCCCCGCGTTTCGCCGGTCGGCCACGCCGAGGATGGCGGCGGCCCGGGCCGCTTCCTCGCCGCGGAGCGAGGCGCTGCCGCGGGTACCGCCCTCGCCTGCCGTCAGGTCGAGGATCCCGGTGGCGTAGCCGGCGTCGACGGCCTTGAGCAGCGTTCCGGCGCAGGTGAGCTCGGCGTCGTCGCGGTGGGCGGCTATGGCAAGGAGGTCAACGGGCACGCAGGTCTCCGGTCGTTCTCGTGTCCTACTCGTACCGCAGCGCTTCGACCGGGTCCATCTTCGAGGCGCGATTGGCGGGGATGAGACCGAAGAGGATGCCGGTGACGGTGGAGGCGGCGAGCGCCATCACGACCGACAGCACGGGCACGGAGGCCGGGATCGGCGTGCCGGCGCGTATGCCCCAGGCGATCAGCACGCCGAGCCCGAGGCCCACGAGGCAGCCGACCAGCGTCAGCGTGGCGGCCTCGATCAGGAACTGGAACATGATTTCGCCCCGAGTGGCGCCGAGCGCCTTGCGGACGCCGATTTCGCGCGTGCGTTCGGTCACGGAAATCATCATGATGGCCACGACGCCGACGCCGCCGACCATGAGCCCGACGCTCGAGAGCGCGATCATCACGATGAAGAAGCCGCTGGTGACGCTGTTGAAGGTGTCGAGCAGCTTGTCCTGCGTGATGACGGAAAAATTGTTGTCTTCGCCGGGCTTGAGGCCGCGCCGGACGCGCAGCGCCGCGGTCACCTCGTCCTGCGCTTCCGACACCGTCGCCGCCTCGGTGGGCATGACGATGATCTGCATCCATCCCTTCCAGTAATCGGCCACCTTCGTGAAGGTCGTATGCGGAATCACAAGCGTCGGGTCCTCGCCGCCGCCGAACAGGGACGCAGCCTCCACGTGGACGCCCAGGACCGTGAAATACTGGCCGAAGATCTTGATCCGCTTGCCGATGGGGTCGATTCCCGGAAAGAGCGACTCGGCCAGCTTCTTGTTGATGACCACCACGTGGGACCCGGCGGCGTACTCCACCGGGGTGAAGCTCCGGCCGTCGCTCAGCTCGCCGCCGCTCACGACGACCCACGCGGGCCCGCTCCCGAGGACGTTCACGCTGCTCAGCTTGGTGGTGCCGTAGCTGACCGGCCCGTTGGTCTGCTCTTCCACCGAGACGTCGCGGATCGACGGCAGCTGCCGGATCGCCTCGGCCTCCTGCACGGTGATCCAGGGATTCCGCCGCCAGGGTGAGAGCTCATCCGAGCCGTCGGAGATGTTGAGGCCGCCCTGGAAGAAGCGGAAGACGTAGAACGTCTTGGGGCCGGCGCTCTCCAGCATGGCGGTGACGCTGTGATTGATGCCGCGGATCGCCGAGCCCATGGCGATCACGACCATCACGCCGATGGCGACGCCGAGGATGGTGAGAAACGCCCGCACCTTGCTGGCGCGGATCGAATCCAGCGCGATGCCGATGCCCTCGGCCATTCGGGCGAGGGCCCCGCTGATGCCGATGCCATGTTTCATTCCGCCCTCAATGCGACGATGGGGTCGAGCTTGGCCGCCCGGGTGGCGGGGTAGACGCCGGCCACCATGCCGACCAGGATGCCGAGCGTGACCGCGAGCCCGAGGGACCAGGGTGCAATCGCGGCCGGCAGCGGCGTCAGGGCCTTGATGCCGTAGGCCAGCAGGATCCCGGCCGCGATGCCCATTGCCGCGCCGAGGAGGGACAGCGTCGCGGACTCGACGACGAATTGCGCCAGGATGTCGCGACGCTTGGCGCCCAGCGCCTTCCGGATGCCGATCTCGCGCGTGCGCTCGCTGACGGCCATCAGCATGATGTTCATGATGACGATGCCGCCGACGACCAGCGAGATGCCCACCAGCAGGGGAAGGGCGGTGAAGAGGACGGTGGTCACCTTCTTCCAGGAGCTCAGCGCCGCGTCGGCCGTCTGGATCGTGAAATTGTCCGCCTGCTGCGGCCGCAGCTGGCGGCGAATCCGCATCGCGGCCTCGACCTGGTCCATCGCCGCCTGCATCGTCGCCGGATCATCGGTGCTGACCATGAGCTGATCCAGCACGCCGATGGGGCAGATCATCCGGCGCGCCGGCGCGCTGAACGGCATGATCGCGAACTTGTCCTGAGACAGCCCGAACGTGGTGCCCTGCGACTCCACGACTCCCACCACCCGGTAGGGCAGCCCCCCGATCGTGACGCTTCGCCCGACCGGCTCCTGGCCCACGAACAGCTTCTCGGCCACGATGCTCCCCAGGACGAGCACCGGGAAGCCCGCCCTGACCTCCTCGCCGCTGAACGCCCGTCCGTCCGCGATGTTGTACTTCTTGAGGCTGAAGTAGCTCTCCTCGGTGCCGCGGAGCTCGATCTGCTTGGCCACCTTCGTGCCGTAGGAAATCGAGACCGGATCGGCACAGTAGTTGGCGAATCGGGCCGGGACCGTGACACGGGCCCGCACGTAGGCCGCATCCTTCACCGAAATGCGCGGGCGCCGGTTCCACTCCCGCCACATGTCCTCCGTCACGTTGCCCATGACCATGTTGGGGCGCTGGCGGAGCTGGAAGCTGTTGATGCCGCCGATTTCGCTCGTGACCGTGTTCTGCACGTACACGTTCATGCCCTGCACGATCGAGACGACCGCGATGAGGAACATCACGCCGATGAACACGCCGATGAGCGAGAAGAAGCTCTTGAGCTTCTGCGCCACGACGGTCTCGAGCGCCATGCGGAACGCCTCGAGGAGCGGCATCAGGCGGCGGCGCCCTGGGTGACGCGATCGCTGTCCACCCGGCCGTCGCGCAGCGTCACCACCCGCTCGGCGTGCGCCGCGATGTCCGGCTCGTGCGTGACCATGACGACCGTCTGCCCCTGCCGGTGGAGCTCCTCGAAGAGATGCATGATCTCTGCGCTGGTCGTGCTGTCCAGGTTTCCGGTTGGCTCGTCCGCCAGCAGGATGCTCGGCTCGTTCACCAGCGCGCGGGCGATCGCGACGCGCTGCCGCTGACCACCGGAGAGCTCGTTGGGCCGGTGGCGCATGCGATTGGCGAGCCCGACGCGATCCAGCGCCGCCGCCGCCCGGCCCCGCCGCTCCGCCGCGGCCAGACCCGAGTACACCATGGGCAGCTCGACGTTGTGCAGCGCGGAGGCCCGCGGCAGGAGGTTGAATGTCTGGAAGACGAACCCGATCTCCCGGTTGCGGACCCGGGCGAGCGCGTCGTCGCCGAGGCGGGAGACCTCCAGCCCGTTGAGCCAGTATTCGCCGCTCGTCGGGGTGTCGAGGCATCCCAGCACGTTCATCATCGTGCTCTTGCCGGAGCCGGACGGGCCCATGATGGCGATGTATTCGTTGCGCTCGATCTCGAGCGATACGCCACGCAGGGCGTGGATCGTCTCTCCACCCATCTCGTAGCGGCGGGTCAGATCGCCGACGCGGATGATGGGCGGGTTCATGACTTCTTCGTCGCCCTGGCCGGCTCGGTTGCCGCCTTCACCTTGGTGCCGTCCTTCAGGTCGCGGATCGCCTGGTAGGTGCCGGCGACGATGGTCTCGCCTTCATGCACCCCCTCCAGCACCTCGAAGTATTCGTCCCCGGCGATGCCGACCTTCACCGGACGGAACGTCGCGATGCCGTCGCGCACCACGAAGACGCCCTCCCGTTCGTTTGCGCTCTTGGCGGTCGAGTCCCTCGGCGGCAGCGGCGTCGCGGCCGCTCCGGCGGCGGCCTCGTTCGGCACCGGCTGGTGCTGTCGCACCGTCAGCGCGATGATCGGCACGCTGAGCGCCTTCGAGCGCGTGTCGGTGACGATGCGCGAGCTGCAGCTCAGGTCGGGGCGGACCTGTGCCGGCGGATTCGTCAGCGTCACTTCGACGTCGAAGTCCACGGCGCGGTCGCCCGCATTGCCGCTGGAGCTGGTGGACGTGGCGAGCTGGGCGCTGTTGCTGATCTTGGTGACCCGGCCGGTGAACGTGGAGTCCGGAAACGCATCGATCGTGACCGCGACCGAGTCTCCCGTGTGGAGACGCACGACGTCGGTCTCGTCCACGTTGACCTTCGCCAGGATGACGGACAGGTCCGCGATGGTCATGAGGAGCCCGGTCTCCCGCGAGAACGTGCCGGGCACGGCGACCTCACCCTCCTCGACGGCAAGGCGGACGACGCGCCCGGACATCGGTGCCAGCAGCCGCGTCTTCGACAGCTGGTCCTTCGCCTCCCGGAGACTCGCACGCGCCTGATCGAGCTGCGCCTGCGCGGCACGATAGTTCGCGTCGGCCACTTCCTTGGCGGTCTGCGCCTGCTCCACCGACTCCGGGGAGATCAGCGTGCTGGTCGACTTGGCCAGCTCCCGCGCGCGCGTCAGCGCGCGGTCGGCCTGGTCCAGATTGGCCTTGGCCTGCACGGCCGAAGCCTGGCTCGAGGCCACGACACCCTCGGCCCGCGCCACGCTGGCCTCGTACTGCGACGGATCGATCTGCAGCAGGAACTGACCCTTGGTCACCATGTCACCTTCCTTCACGCCGATCCGGATGATCCGCCCGGTAATGTCGGCGCTGATGTCGACCTTGGTCTTCGCGTCGATCTTCCCGCTCGCGGTCACCGCGCTCACCAGATCGTGACGCGCGACCTTCTCCAGCCGTACCTCCGTCGCCGCGTTGCGCTTCTTGGCGCGGCCCGCCATGACAAGGCCGGCGATGCCGACGACGACGACGGCGAGGAAGAGGCCCAGCTTCATACCGCGGGACATGATCGCTCCTGGTCAGCGAAGGGGTCGACCGACCGCGAGCTCGAGGTCGGCGATGGCGATGTGGTAGCTGTACACGGCATTCACGTAGTCACCTTCGGCGCGCTGGATCGCGTTCTGCGCGTCGGAGAGCTCGAGCGCGGTGCCGCTGCCGAGGCGGTAGCGGTCCTGCGCGAGCCGGAGCTGCTCGCGCGCGGCCTCGCGGCTCGCCTGCTGCACGGCGATGGTGCGGTACGCCGTCTCCAGCGCAAGGAAGCGCGCCTGCACGTCGGTCCGCACCTGGAGCCCGCGCGCCCGGACGCTTTCCTCCGCGTCCTCCTCCTGGGCCCGCGCCTGGGCGAGACGGAGATGCCGGCTGAATCCGGTGAAGACGGGCAGCGACAGCGTCAGCCGCGCACTGAACGGCTGCCGGGTGAAGTTGAAGGGAAAGACGTTGTTCGTGGAGCGGATGCCGGATACGATGTCGGGCTGCAGCTCGCTCGGGCTCAGCAGGCCCGCCGAACCGAGGCAGTCCGGCGTAGTGCTGAGTCCGGCGGAGCTCCGGATCGCGTTCTGATCGAGGCAGTTCTGGTACTGGCTCTGGGCGCCGCTCAGCGCCTGGCCCATGAGCAGCGATTCGTTCGTGAACTGCTGCGTATATCCGTTCCACCCCGCGCTGATCGAGAGCGTCGGGAAGAATTCCGACTTGGCCGCGCTGACCCCCGCGCTCGCCGCGCTCTGACGCGCCTGCACCGCCCGGAGCGCGGGGTTCTGCTCCGCCGCCATGCCGAGCAGCTCCTCGAGCTTGAATGTCGGCGCCGTGACGGGGAAGGAATCGGTCAGCCGTACCTGATCGACCGCGACCGGCGACGCCACGCCCATTCGCCGGAACAGCTCGAGCTTCGCCTCGCTCTCGGTCTGGATCGCGCGCAGGAGGGTCACCTCCGAGGTGCCCTTGGTGACTTCCGCCTGCCGCACGTCGAGCAGCGTCGCCTGGCCGACCTGATAGCGCGCCTGCGCCAGCTTGAGGAAGTCCTCGTTCCGGCTCACCTGCTGCCGCGCCACGTCCACCTGCGCGGCCGCCTGGAGCGCCTGGAGGTACTGCGTCGTGATCGACTGGCGGAGGTCCGCGGCCGCCGCGCCGACGTCGGCATCCGTGGCCCGCGCGAGCGCCTTCGCCTGGCCCAGCCCGCTCAGCACCCGGCCGCTGACCTGCATCTGCAGGCCGATACCGTAACTGGAGTTGTACGAGGGGGACGTCTGGCTGAACGTCGTGCCGCCGAAGTTCGAGTTGCCCGAGCCGGTGTAGCCGAGCCCGAGGCTCACATCGGCCTGCGGGAGAAGGGCGCCGTACGCGCTCCGGACACCCCACTTCGCCGGCCCGGCATCGTTGAGCGTCTGGCGGTAGGTCGGACTGTTCGCTCTGGCGGTCGACAGCGCTTCAGCCAGCGAAAGGCCGGGGCCGGCCGGGCGCGCGGTCGTCGAGTCCTGCGCGGCCACCGCGGCGGGCAGGCCGGCCGTGAACGCGAGCCAGAGATACCAGCGAGTCATGTCCGATCCATGGATTGAGGTGGGCGCGACAGAGAGCTTGTACGGCGGCGGCGGCCCAAAGGTTTAACCTTGTGACGACGCACCGCAATGCAAGTCCGGGGAACGACCTGGAAGGGCCTGGGAGACTACTCGCTGAGGGACGCTGTGATGCCGCCCGGAAGCTCCGCGCGGGTCAGTCGTCCCGAGCCATCGACCGTGAGCGAGCCGGTGATGCCGCCGGACAGCGTCACCCGCGAACCATCCTTGCGGGCGCTGAACGAGGCACGACGCCCAGTCCGGGGATAGAAGCCGGTGAGCCGCACCCCTGCGGGCGTGGCGAGATCGGCCACCGCCGTAAAGAGGGCGACGGCGTTGTCGTCGAGCAGCACCACGTCGGGACCGCCGGGCATCTCCTGCGCCGCGTCGGAACCCTTCGCGATCGTCTTGAGCACGATGCGGGCGCCCGCGCCGGCCGCGAGGAAGGTCACCGGCTCGGGCCGCTCGACATCGAGCTGAAAGACGGCCAGCTGCCCGTCGGGTGTGCGCTCGAGGCGGGCGCCGAGCTGGGTCGCCGCGGTCGCCGCGGGATAGCGCGATCCGACGGTGAGTGTGGTTCCGCTCATGCCGCGGCGCCGGCCCTGCTCGAGGGTCACCTGCTCGCGTCCGACTTCGGCGCCGTTGCGCCGCACGACGAGCGTGCCGCTCGTCTGCGCGACCAGCGGGCCCGCCTGCAGCAGCATCAGACCGGCGACAAGCGTGCGCATGGCGACTCCTTCCGGGGTCAGCATTGAGCCAGGCATCGGGACACCCGCTCGAGAATCAGGGAATATACCCGTTCGCCCTTCTGGGCGGAGGCGAGACTGGGATACCCCACCGAACCCGGGGAACCCGCCGGGAGTTCCCGGCCGAGGGATGGGTCGTACCGCCTTCCTCCGCGTCCGGGCGGCAGCGCAAAGTCCTGTGCCAGCTCCATGTGGACGAGGTCCGGGGCGATGTAGAGCATCAGCGAGGTATCCAGCTCCCCGCCGTGCACCGGCCCGCCCGGACGCTCCATGACGGTCGAGAAGTCCATCGCGAACACGTCCACCGCCAGCACGCTCGCCTGGTCGGCGCGTATGGTGCTGAGCGCCTCCTGGTGCGCGTCGTTGTTCTGAGCCGTGAGGATGAGGAAATGGCGGACGCCTGCCCCCTCTTCCCACGATTCGATAAGTTCGTTCATCGTTCGATGCAGCGTCTTGCGGCGGAGCGCGGCGCCGCCGGGAAAGGAGCGGGTCGGCGTGTGCACGCCGTACTCGACGGTGGGCGTGCGCAGCACTCCGGAGCGGGCGGAGAGGTCATCCGCCAGCCGCTCGACGATGATCGTGTCGCAGCCGAGGGGCAGGTGAGGGCCGTGCTGCTCGGTGGTTCCCACCGGCACGATCAGCGCCGAATGCTCCAGCAGCCGCTCGCGCACCGCGAGCGGAGTCATCTCCTTCAAGCGCCAGGGACGTCCGTCTTGAGCCATCGGGATCGCTGGTGGTGGGTGATGGTATCGGCGGTCGCGGTCACCGCGGCGGAGTGGCTGCGCGCGCCGGGGCTGCTCGGCGCCGTGCTCGTCGTCGCAGCGTGCGTCGCCGCCGCCGGCTTCCTCCGACCGTGGCGCGGCTGGGCCCGCTGGCTGGCGCTGCTGCTCGCGGGCGTCGCGGGCAGTGTCGGTATCACCCAGCGCCGCCTCACGCTCATCGAGCGTGCATGGCCGGCGCAGCTGGAGGCCCGGGTGGAGGCTGCCTCAGGTCGGCTGCGGGGCGACCTCCATGACGCCTTCCATCTGGCGGAGCGGCTCGCCGCCGAAGGCGCCGCCGTCGCCGACGGCCCGCGGGTGGCGGCCTTCCGTCGCCTGGCCGATCTGATCCCGCGCTCCGGCGTGGAGAGCGGGGTTGCAATCCTCGACCGCGACGGCGCTCCGTGGGCCTGGGCCGGTCGCCAGCGCCTTCGCCCGCTGGCCGGCGGCGACTCGCTCGCGGTCAGGAGCACCGGATATTACCTCGTGCTGGAGACGCGCCGCCACTCGGCTGGTGGCCGGATAGCGGTGGCGGGAGTGCTCATCTGGGCGCACCGGGCCGTCGCCGACCGGAGCCGGAGCCTCGCGGAGCTCTTCCGCCAGCGGACCGAGGTGGGGCTCGAGGTCTTTCCGCCCGGTGCCGCTCCCGATTCCCGGAACGTCTTCGACTACACCGAACCCACGACGGCCGGCGATCGCCTGCTCTTCAGCACGGAGCCGGTGCCCCCCACGCAGTCGGAGGCCCGCGAGATCGCCGCGGCGGCCGGCGCGCGCGTGCTCGTCTGGCTCCTGCTGGCCCTCGTCGTGCTCGGTGTCGCGCTCGGCACTTCTCCTGGCAGCCGGCTCCTCGCGCTGCCCGCGGGCGCCTGGCTCGTCATCCGGGCGCCGCTCGGGACCGCGCTCGGCGTGCGCTCGCCCTTCTCGCCCGCCACGTACTCCCTGCCGCTGCTCGGCCCGGTGTCGAGCTCCGCCGCTGCGCTTTGCCTGACCGGCGCGCTCGTCGGCGTCGCGGCGCTGCTCTGGCGGCCGAGTCGGCTGCCCGCCCTGCGCTCGGCCGCAGGCTGGCTGCTGGCAGCGCTCGTCCCGCCGATGGCCGTGCTGCTCGGGCGCGGCATTACGCCGACCGCGGCCGGCGCATCGCTGTGGCTCTGGGTGGCGTGGCAGCTCGCGCTCTTTCTTCCGGCCGCGGGAGTTCTGCTGCTCGCGCGTGCACTCCACGAGGGACGCGATCCGACCCGAGCCCCGGTATCCGTACTGGCCGCGACAGCCGCGGGGCTGGCGGGTATCGGTGCACTGCTGATCTGGAGTCCCGCTGACGCACTGCCACGATGGTATCCGCTGCTCTGGATCCCGCTGGCCATCGTGGTGACGCTGCCGGCGCCCCGGCGGCGGGCGTTCACCGCGATCGCGGTCGTGGCCGGTACGCTCGCCGCCGCGATTACCTGGAGCAACGTGGTGGAGGGGCGTCTCCGCCTGGCCGAGCTCGATGTGGCCCATCTCGGCCGCGTCGAGGACCCGGCGGTGCCGCCGCTGCTGGCGAGCTTCGAGACGGGCCTCGCCCCCATTCCGCGCGTTTCCCGGCAGTCGCGGATGTACACGCTCTGGACGCGCTCCCCGCTCGCATCCGGGCGATATCCGGCCCGGCTCACGCTGTGGACTCTGACGGGCGCGCCACTGGCCGAGCTCCCGCTCGATCAGCTCGGCGTGCCCGATTCGGCCCTCGCCCGCATGGTGCGTGAGCTGCCGCCGGGGCGGGAGCGTCTCGTCGAGCGGTACCCCGGGGTCCCGGGGATGCACTACATCCTCATCGCGCGCTTGGACACGGCCTCGGTGCTCACGGTCGCCATCGGCCCGCGGTCGACGCTGGTCGCGCCCAGCCGGCTGGGGCGCCTCCTGCACCCCGCCGCCGCGCGGGCGTCGCCGCAATATCGGCTTGAGCTTCCGCCGCCCGCGCTCGATGCCGGCGCGCTCGCCGTGCCGTGGCGGTGGCATCGCGATGGGTGGACGGTTCGGGCGGAACGCACCCTCCCGCTGCCCGGCGGCCCGCGTCAGGTCCGCGCGCTCGTCGAGCTGCGGGGCATGGTCCCGGCGCTGGTGCGGGCGGCGCTGGTGGTGGCTCTCGACCTCGCGGTCCTTCTCCTGCTCTGGATCGTCACCGCGATCGCGGCCGGCGCCGTCACGCGCCGCCTTCGCTGGCGGCAGCTGCTCCACTCATTCCGACTGCAGCTGACGGCGGCGCTTGCCGCCTTCTTCATCATCCCCACCGTGGCGTTCACGGTCTGGACCTTTTCGCACTTCCAGGAGGAGGCGGAGCGCGGGCGCGATCTGCTGATCGCCCAGTCGCTTCGTGATCCCGCGCTCGCCGCGGCGAACCTCGATTCGCTGGACCGGTCCGCCGATTCCACCCTCCGTCTGCTTGGCGATCGCATCAATGCCGACCTGGCGCTCTACAGGGGAGGATCGTTCGTCGCGGCCAGCGCGCCGATCCTGCGAGAGCTCGGAGTGCTGGGGCCGCTCATGGACCCGGACGCGTACCAGGCCCTTGCCCTCGAGGGCGATCTGGAGACGACGCGGGACGGCGCGATTCCGAGTCTGGCCGAACGCGTCGGCTACCGGGTGGTCCAGCCGGGCCCGCCGACCGAGATCGCCATTCTCGCATCGCCGCAGGTAGCCGAGGTTGCCGCGCTGGGAGCGCCCGCGCGTCAGATGGACCTCGCGCTCGTGCTGCTGCTCGCCACGCTCGCGGGAATCGGGGCGGCGGTGCTGGCTGCCGGCCGCGCGGGCCGCGCGCTCTCCCGGCCGGTGGCGGATCTTCGCCGATCGGCGCTCGCGCTGGGACGGGGCCAGGCGATGCCGATGGACGTCACGCCGCCGCCGTACGAATTCGAGCCCGTCTTCGGAGCCTTCCACCGGATGGCCGCCGATATCAGCGCGAGCAGGGCCGCGCTCGAGGCCGCGCGGCGACGCACCGCGGCCGTGCTGGCAACCGTGGCCACCGGCGTCGTCGGCCTCGATCTCGACGGGCGCGTGCTGATCGCCAATCGGCAGGCCGTCGAGCTGCTGGGCGCGCCGCTCGAGGAAGGGTCGATTCTCCAGGACGTCGTGGACGATCGCGGCGCCGCCCTCATGGATGCGGTGCGCGCCTTTCTCGCCGATCCGCTGCGCGCCCCTCCGGCCGCCGAGCTGACGATGGAGGGTCGGCGGATCGCGCTGCAGATCGCGCCGCTGGGTCCGGATGTGAGCGGCGTCGTGCTCGCCCTGAATGACGTGAGCGACCTGTCCCGCGCCGAGCGCGTGCTCGCCTGGGGCGAAGTGGCGCGGCAGGTGGCGCACGAGATCAAGAACCCGCTCACGCCGCTCCGGCTGGGCATTCAGCATCTCCAGCGCGCCCACCGCGACCACCGCCCCGACTTCGACCGGACGCTGGAGGAAACGTCGGAGCGGATCCTCTCCGAGATCGATCGTCTGGACACGATCGCGCGGGCCTTCAGCCGCTTCGCGGCGCCGGGCGCCGACCCGCCTCCGCTCGAGCGGCTCGATCTCGTCGCCGTGGCGAGCGAAGTGATCCAGCTTTACCGCCTCGCCGGCGAGGGCGCCGTCGTGGAGATGGATGCGCCGGCGCATCTCTGGGCGCGCGCACGGCGGGATGAAATGAAGGAGGTCCTCGTGAACCTGCTCGAGAATGCGCGCAACGCCGGCGCACGCCGGATCTCGGTAGCTATCGGCGGTCGCACGATCCGCGTCGCCGACGACGGCGCGGGGGTGCCGCCGGATCAGCTGCCGCGAATCTTCGAGCCCCGGTTCTCCACCACGACGAGCGGCTCCGGCCTGGGCCTTCCGATCGTGCGCCGGCTGGTGGAGGGATGGGGGGGGACGGTGGACGTGGAGAGCGAGGTGGGGCGGGGGACGGCGGCGACGGTGACGCTGCCGGACTGAGTGGCGGGAGGCTCAGCGCGCTGCCAGCGGACTCGCGGCCATCGCGATGAGGCCGCCCATCGTTCCGGCGCGGCTTGCGAGGGTCAGCGCGGCCCGCATGGCGGCGTCGTCGTCGGCCCGACGCTCGATCTCTGCCCCTTCGCCCCAGCGCTGCCGCGCGACCGCATAGCCGAGCTCGCGGTCCACCACCGAGCGCGCGCCCTCGAATACCCACCGCCGGAGCGGCACCCGCCGCTCCACGAGCTCGTTCCAGAGCGCTTCGCGCATCGACGGCGTCACGGCGAACGACCGGCTCCGCACGCCCCCCGACTCCACGATGCCCGCGGCCGCCACGCTGAGCGACGCGCGGTACGCGTTCGGCGCGAGCCGGGTCTCCCGGCTGAACAGCGCCTCGGCGCCGCCGCGCCACTGCGGGCGCACGGTGACATCGGGCACGATCCCCTGATGGGACGCCAGCGGCCGCCCGCCCGCCGAGCGGTGCACGGCCGTATCGGCCGTGACCAGGCTTGCGCTCCGCTGGATGGTCCGCCCGCTCGGCGCGTACCACCGCGCGGTGGTGAACTTGACGGCGACGTCCGGACGCAGCGGGAAGGTCGTCTGGATCACGCCCTTGCCGTACGTCGGCGTCCCGACGACGATCGCACGGTCATGGTCCTGCAGCGCCGCCGCGATGACCTCGGCCGAGCTGGCCGTCTGGCGATTCACCAGCAGCACGAGCGGCATGTCGGGCCACGGCTGCGGCATCCGCGCGACGTGGGCGGTGATCGGCGAACGCCCGCGCCCCCGCATCACGGCGATCGTGTCGCCCGGATCGAGGAAGAGCTCGGCGATGCCGACACCCTGCGCGATGAGGCCGCCGGGGTTTCGCCGCAGGTCGAGCACCAGCGTGTGCATGCCGCGTCGGCGGAGGTCGGTGATCGCGTCGAACAGCTCGCGCGCGGCCGCCTGCGTCACGATGTGCAGGGCGACGTAGCCGGTACCGTGTCCGAGCATCACCCCCGGCGAAACCGCGGGGATGTGCACCGCGGTGCGCTCCACCCGCCGCAGTACCGTCGTCGTGCTTCCCCGCGGGCGCACGAGCAGCGTCACCGTGCTCGAGGTGTCGGCGGCAATGAGCTCGGCCGCGTCGGCGTCGGTCATTCCTCGCGTCGAGCGGCCATCCACGGCGAGGATCTCGTCGCCTGGTCCGATCGGCTGGCCGGCATCCGTGAAGCCGAGCCCCCAGCCCGAGACGCTGCCGCCCTCGCGCGCCGAACGCGGCGGCGCGAGCTCGATGCGGGTACCCGCCATCTGCTGATTGAAGCGCCGGTATGCGTCGGCGAGGAGCAGCTCGGCGTAGGGATCGTCGAGTGAGCGGACGAGACCCTCGGTGGCGCTCAGGTAGAGGGAGTCGGGCGGGAGCGAGTCGACGTAGTTCCGGCGGATGAGATCGATGGCGTGCGCGAGCAGGTGCGCGTCTCGCGCCCGGGCCCCCCCGTGGCGGCCTGCGGCCCAGCGCGCGGCCGCGCCGCCGCCTCCGAAGGAGGCGGCGGCAATCAGCGCGAGGCCGATCCAGCGCCGCCGCATGGCCTCAGGCGGCGACCCCCGCCGCCGGCAGTCCGTGCTGCTCCAGGAGGCGCACGGCGTCCGGGCCGTCGATCGTCTCGTGGGCCAGGAGCGCCTCGCCCAGGGCCTCGAGGGCGGCGCGGTGGGTTTCCATGAGGGCGACCGTGCGGGCGTAGAGCCCGTCGATGATGGAGCGGACTTCCCGGTCCATCGCCGCGTGGAGCTCGCCGCTCACCGGGCCGTTCTGGTTGTCGTAGATCATGAGGCCGGTCGAGTCGCCCATGCCGAGGTTGTAGACCATTTCCTTGGCGATGCGCGTGACGTGCTGAAGGTCGCTGCGCGCCCCGCTCGTGATGGCGTCGGGGCCGAAGACGACCTGCTCCGCCGCCCGGCCGCCGAGTCCCTTCACGATCTGTCCCTCCAGATACCGGCGCGAGTGCAGGTGCTGGTCGCTGTCGGGCGAGAAGAAGGCGACGCCCATCGCCTGCCCGCGCGGCTGGATCGTGACCTTGTGGAGCCCGTCCTCGGGGCAGCAGGTGACGCCGGCCAGCGCGTGTCCCGCTTCGTGCATCGCCACGATCCGCCACTCGCGGTCGGAGGCCCGAAAGCCGGTGCGCTCCTTGCCCAGGAGCAGGCGGTCGCGGGCGGATTCGATGTCCGACCACGCCACCTGCTCGGTGCCGTTCCGCGCGGCGACGATCGCCGCCTCGTTGAGGAGGTTCGCGAGATCGGCGCCGCTCGACTGCGGCATGAGCCGGGCAAGGCGTCCGAGATCGACGCCCGCATCGAGCGGGACCTTCCGCTGCGCCGCGTGCAGCCGCAGGATCGCCTCGCGCTCGATGGCGCTCGGCAGGGACACCGACACCGACCGGTCGAACCGGCCGGGCCGCAGCAGGGCCGGGTCGAGGTCCTCGGCGCGGTTGGTCGCCGCGATGACGATCACGCCGTCGCTGGGCGAGAAGCCGTCGAGCTCGATCAGCAGCTGATTGAGGGTGCGGTCGTCCTCGTTGTGCGACTGATTGCGCCCGCGGCGGCCGCCGAGCGCGTCGAGCTCGTCGATGAAGATCACGCCGCCACGCTTCCGGGCCTTCTTGAAGAGCGACTTGAGGCGCATGACACCGAGCCCGACGATGAAGCCGGTGACTTCGGAGCCGGAGATGCTCCAGAAGGGCACGCCCGCCTCGCCGGCGACGGCCCGGGCCATGAGGGTCTTGCCGGTGCCAGGGGGGCCGAACATCAGAAGGCCCTTCGGGGTCCGCGCGCCGATCCGGTCGAAGCGGGCCGGGGACCTGAGGAACTCCACGATCTCCCTCAGCTCGGCGACCGCGCCCTCGTTGCCGGCGACGCTCGTGAACGTCGTGTCGGAGCCGGTGGTGCGTCCGAGGTCCGACCCGCCACCCTGGCCGCCCCCCATGTGGCGGCGAACCACGATGGCGAGGATCAGCACCAGCACCACGCTCACCGCCACGTTCAGATAATCGAGCCTGCTTCCGCTCGACTCGCGGAAGGTGATGCTCACCCCCGCTCGCTCCGCGCGCTGCACCAGCCCGTCGACATTCGCGCTCGAGTAGACGACGCGGAACGGATCTTCGGTCGCGCGGCCGGCCCACCAGCCGAGCACCTGCTTGCCGGGCACGATCGCGATCGAGTCCACCCGGCCTTCCGTCATGGCGGAGAGCAGCGCGGTGTAGGTGAGCGCGGCGGGCGCCGGCCGGAGGGCGGCATGCCGCGCGCCCCAGGCAAAGGCGCCGACGAAGAGGATCAGGAGCCCGGCGGCAGCGGAAACCCAGCGGATCCGGCGGCGGGTTCGGGCGGCGTGCTGCGGGAGCGACGGCTCGGGGTTGGAGAGCTGCATCAGAAGACGTCCACGTTCTCGGCGTGTTCATCGCCACGGGCAGCGACGCTCCGGGCGGGGGCGAGCAGCGTGCTCGCGAGTGGGTGATAGCGGTACAGCGGTTGT
>JAICUF010000059.1 GCA_025935995.1 Gemmatimonadales bacterium | reverse complement strand
GGTTCGATCCCCCTCAGCTCCATGGGAACGCGTGTCCAGGCGCGCGAGCGGTCAAAATCGAATTCAGTGCCCCTTGGTGTAACTGGCAACACGCCTGACTCTGGATCAGGAGAGTCCTGGTTCGAGCCCAGGAGGGGCAATCAGAAGCCCGCCATCGTGTGACGATGGCGGGCTTCTCTGCACAACCCGGGAGGATGCCCTGATGAGACCCAAGGCCGCGAAGCGCTCGGCCAAGTCATCCGGGCCCGCGACGCACCAGCGAGCGATGGGCAAGGCCGCGTCCCGCCTCATCGATCAGCGGATCCGCGACCTCGGCGGCTGGCGCGGAGCGACGCTTGCGCGCATGCGGGCGCTGATCCTCGAGGCCGACCCCGGCATGACCGAGGAATGGAAGTGGATGGGTACGCCGGTCTGGTCGCACGACGGGAATGTCTGCACGGGCGAGACGTACACGAAGGTCGTGAAGCTCACGTTCGCCCGGGGCGCCAGTCTCTCCGACCCGTCGCAGCTCTTCAATTCAAGCCTGGCGGGCAACACGCGGCGCGCGATCGACATCCGCGAAGGCGAGAAGATCGACGCGCGCGCGTTCAAGGCGCTGGTCAGGGCGGCGGTAGCCCTGAACGGCGCGAAGTAAGACTGGGTAGCGCTCCAGCTTGAGCTACCCCTGAATGACGTAGATGAAGCTCGGCCCCGGATGAGTGTGCCACATGCCGGCGCCGGGCGTGACGACCGACCGCTGGATGACCACGTCGGTCCGGGCGTCGCGTGCTCACACTCTGGAATCCGGCGCTCGATCCGATCCGCGAGACGACGACCGGCCGGCCGCGCGTTCCGCGTCGTGCCTGAGCGGCAATCAGACGGGATCCGGCCCCGTGCTGAATCAATCGGCCGGATCCCGTGAGGGACCCGGCCGATTCTACGAGCTCAGCGTGTCAGCCTGCGAAGCAGTAGCTGCACCCGAGCTCCTGGGCCCGGCCCACCGCCATTACGCCCGACGGCACGACCTGCACGCCTGGATGGAGGCCCGCGATCCACTCGGCCTTCACCGCCGCGGGGTCGAGGTTCATCTGCTTGGCGGCCGCAGCGCTGTAGACCGTGAGCGCCGCGTTGCAGGCGCCGACCAGCACGCCCGACTTGATGAGCTCGGTGATGCCGAGGCCGGGGATCGGAAGGCCGGTGATGACGGCGTAGGGGTTGGCCGTCGCAGCCTTTCCGTTCGGCTTGATGTCGAACATCTCGCCGAACTTGTACTTGGCCCAGAGGGCGTCCTGCATGGCGAGCGGAATGGCCGCGTGCCGCAGGATCACGACGGCGGTCCCGCCCTCGTTCGGGTAGGTCCCATCCATCGTCATGAGATAGACCCTGGGCCAGATGCCGGCGACGCCGCCGGCCGCCTCGGGCGCATCGAAGACCTGGCGATGCTTGCCGCGGATCTTGCCGAACCAGGCCTCGAGCTGCGGGTCGGTGCCGGTCGAGAGCGGCTCGCGGCGCTCGGCCGCCAGCGGAGACCGCACGGCGCCGCCCAGGCCGAGGGCGGCGGCGGTCATGGCGATGCGGCCCAGAAAGCCCCGTCGCGGGGTGGGTGAGGAGGAAACGGAGAGCATGCTGTACCTCGGCTGCGGAAGGTGGGTTGGTTGAGGGTCCGCACGATCGAACGTATCCGCCGGTCCCGTTCCCGCAAGAGCGCCCGCCTCAGCGCTCCCCGTCCAGAACGGCCGCCGTTTCTGCGCCGAAAAGGATGGCATAGGCGGTCAGGTAAAGCCAGAGCAGGAGGACCATCCCGGCGCCGACCAGCCCGTAGACCCGCCCGGTGTGCTTCACGTGGCTGATGTAGAAATCGAACCCCATCGTCGCCGCGAACCAGAGCGTGGTCCCGACCGCGGCACCGGTCACGAGCCCCGCGCGCCGCGATCCGGCGGCTCGGGCCGGAAGCACCGAATAGATGAGCCACATGAGGAAGGCGAGGAGGAGGAACGCGACCGGGAAGCGGAGCACGGTCCACGCCCGGCTCAGACCGAGGGCGTGCCGGATCCACTCGCCGGCCAGGACGGCGAGGGCGCCGCTCACGAGAAGGACCAGTGTCGCGCCCAGCGTTCCCGCGGCGACGAGGCGCCGGCGCCACCAGCGGCGGCGGTCGGTGACCTCGTAGATCCGGTTGAGGCCCTGTGCCAGCGCGACGAAGACGTTGGTGCCGGTCCAGAGCGTGAGCACGACGCCGAGCGAGAAGACACCCGGCCGGCGGTTGTCCGTCACGTCGCGGATGAAGCGCTCGACGTAGCGGGCCGCGTCCTGCGGCGCCGCCTGCTCCAGCCGCCGGGCGAGCAGGTCGAAGATCGCATGCCCGCCGATCAGGCCGGTGACGGAGAGGGCGACGAGGAGGAGAGGAAAGAGGGAGAGGAAGAGGTAGTAGGCCGTCTTGGCGGCCTCGCTGTTCAGGTGGTGATGGACGGCGCCGTAGACGATCCGGCCCGGGATGCCGCCGTGGTCTCTCAGGTGCCGGAGCGGGTGGGGACTCATGCGGGGAAGATGCGCCGCCCCGGCGGCCGGCGCCACGACCCCCACTTGGCATTCCGCGGTCCCGGCAGGACATTTGGGGACCCACTCCCGCCGGAGCTCGCATGGCTTTCGCGCGACCAGTCTGCCGCTGTCTCGTCACCCTGATCACTCTCGCCCTGCCGGCGGGGGCGGCGGCGCAGACATTCACCGCCTCGAAGCACGACATCGGCGGCGCCGGGGGCACTGACTATCTGGTGGTCGACCCGGCGACGCAGCGCATCTTCGTCACCCGCGGCACCCACGTCATGGTGGTGGACGGCCCCAGCGGGCGGCTGCTGGGCGACATCCCGGACCTTCCCCGGAACCACGGCGTGGCCCTCGTGCCTGCCACCGGCCACGGCTTCATCACGAGCGCCGGTGATTCCACCGTCACCATGTTCGACCTCGCGACGCTTGGCGTTCTCCGGAAGATTCCGGTGCCGACCGGCGGGCTCGACGGGATCATGTACGATCCCGCCTCGCGCCATGTGATCCTGACCAATCACAGCCGGCCGGCCGGCACCGCCGTGGCGCTCGACCCCGCCACCGGCGACATCGTCGCGACGACGGAGCTCGAGGACGACTCGCCCGAAGGCGCCGTGGGCGACGGGCACGGACGCATCTACGTGAACAACGAGGGCACGAGCACGATCCAGGTGCTCGACGCTCGCACGTTCAAGGTGCTCGCCTCGTGGCCGCTCGGCGCCTGCCGCGGGCCGACGGGGATCGCCTACGACGCGAGGGCCCGCCGGATCTTCTCCGGCTGCAGCGACACCTCCGCCGTGATAGACGCGGCGAGCGGCAAGGTGGTGGCCCGGATACCGAACGGCAAAGGCGTGGACGGCCTCGCGTGGGACGCGGGGGAGCGGCTCGTCTACATTCCGGCGGGGCGTGACGGCACGGTCACCGTGGTCCACCAGGACGGGCCCGACAGCTACCGCGTCGTCGCGACGGTGCCGACCGTTCGCGGCGCGAAGACCATCACGGTGGACACCACACGGCACATCGTGTACCTCTTCCAGCCCGAATACGGCCCGCCGGTCCAGCCGGCGCCGGATTCCGCCGCGGCCAGGGGCCGCGGTCCGCGCGGCCCCATCGTCGCGGCCTGGCTCGTCACCATCCAGCACTGATACCGGCGCAAAGGAGCTTCTGATGAGCGGAGTGCGCGTACTGGTCGGGACCAGGAAGGGGGCCTTCGTCCTGACGTCCGACGGCAAGCGGCAGAAGTGGGACGTCAGCGGGCCGCACTTCGCGGGCTGGGAGATCTACCACGTGAAGGGATCGCCGGTGGATCCGGACCGGATCTGGGTGTCGCAGTCGAGCGGGTGGTTCGGCCAGCTCATCCAGCGGTCGAACGACGGCGGCAGGACCTTCGAGCCGGTGGGCAACAAGTTCGCCTACGACGGCGTCCCCGGCACGCATCAGTGGTACGACGGCACGCCGCACCCGTGGGAGTTCAAGCGGGTCTGGCACCTGGAGCCGTCGCTGAGCGATCCGGACACCGTCTACGCGGGCGTGGAGGACGCGGCGCTCTTCAAGACGACCGACGGCGGCCAGAGCTGGGACGAGCTGTCGGGGCTCCGCGGCCATGGCTCCGGCCCCAAGTGGGCGCCCGGCGCCGGCGGCATGTGCCTCCACACGATCCTCATCGATCCCGCCAATCCCGACCGCATCTTCATCGCCATCTCGGCCGCCGGCGCGTTCCGCACCGACGACGGCGGCGCCACCTGGAAGCCGATCAACCAGGGCCTCCACTCGCAGTACATCCCCGATCCCAAGGCCGAGGTGGGCCACTGCGTGCACCGGATCGCGATGCATCCGTCGAAGCCGAATACGCTGTTCATGCAGAAGCACTGGGACGTGATGCGGAGCGACGACGCGGGCGACTCGTGGCACGAGGTGAGCGGCAACCTCCCGACCGACTTCGGCTTCCCGATCGACGTGCACGCGCACGAGCCCGAGACGATCTACGTGGTCCCGATCAAGAGCGACTCGGAGCACTACGTGATGGACGGGAAGCTCCGCGTCTACCGGAGCCGGAGCGGCGGCAACGAGTGGGAGGCGCTCACGAAGGGGCTGCCGCAGCAGGACTGCTACGTGAACGTGCTCAGGGACGCGATGGCGGTGGACTCACTCGACTCGTGCGGCATCTACTTCGGCACCACCGGGGGCCAGGTCTACGCCTCCGCCGATTCGGGCGACTCGTGGGCGCCGATCGTGCGCGATCTCCCGGCGGTGCTCTCGGTCGAGGTGCAGACCCTCGCATGACGGCGCGGGTCCGCGTGGCGCTGCCGGAGCATCTCCGCAACCTGGCGAAGGTGGGGGACGAGGTGGAGCTGGACGTCGCGACGCCGGTCACCACGGCGGCGATCCTCGATGCGCTCGAAGCGCGCTATCCGATGCTGGGTGGCACGATCCGGGACTACGGGACGCACCGGCGGCGCGCGTTCGTGAGGTTCTTCGCGTGCGGGGAGGATGTGTCGCACGAGCCGGCCGATGCGGCGGTGCCGGCCGCTGTCGCAAGCGGAACCGAGCCCTTTCTGGTCGTCGGGGCGACGGCGGGGGGGTGAGGCGGAGGCCGTCGGGTCCGTCGGTCAGTCGACGGCTGAAGCCGCCTCTCGGCCAGGGGCCCTGAAGGGCCGTCGGGGCATGAGCGGCCCGCCGGCTCCGCCCGCCCGGCGCATCCCGCCCGCCCGGCGCATCCCGCCCGCCCGGCCCGTCCGGTCCGTCCCGCCCGCCCGCCCGGCCCGTCCCGCCCGTCCGGCCCGTCCCGCCCGTCCCGCCCGTCACCTCATCTTATTCGCCGCGTTCAACGCCGCCACCTTGTAACACTCCGCCAGCGTCGGGTAGTTGAAGACCGTGCCCAGGAAGTAGTCGAGGCCGCCGCCGAGTCCGAGCACCGCCTGGCCGATGTGGACCAGCTCGGTGGCGCCGGTGCCGATGATGTGGACGCCGAGGAGTCGGCGGTCCGTGCGGTGGAAGAGCATCTTGAAGAGGCCGCTGTCGTCGCCCAGGATCTGGCCGCGGGCGATCTCGCGATAGCGCGCGATGCCGGTCTCATAGGGCACGCGGTCGTGGGTCAGCTGCTCCTCGGTGGCGCCCACCATCGAGATCTCCGGAATCGCGTAGATGCCGATGGGGAAGTGGTCGGCGACGCGGCCGGCGGCGACGCCCAGCGCGGCGCAGGCGGCGAGCCGCCCCTGCTCGCTCGAGGTGGCGGCGAGGCTCGGGTAGCCGATCACGTCGCCCGCGGCGAAGATGTGGGGGACGGCGGTCCGGTAGTCGGCATCCACTGCGAGGCGGCCGCGCTCGTCGGCGGCGAGGCCCGCGGCGGCCAGGTTGAGCTCCGTCGTCGCACCGCTTCGTCCCACCGAGAACAGCACCGCGTCCGACACGATCCGCTTTCCCGAGTCGAGGGTCACGGTCACCCTCGGCACGTCGCCCGTTCCCCTCTCCACATCGACGCGCTCCACCGCCTCGTTCGGCCGGAACGTCACGTTCCGGACCCGCATCTGGTGGATCAGCTCGTCCACGATCTCGGCGTCGAGAAATTCGAGCGGGCGCGGCCGCTTCTCGATCAGTGTGACGTTGACCCCCAGCTCGGCGAACATCGACGCGTACTCGGTGCCGATCACGCCGGCGCCGACCACGGTGAGCGCGCGCGGGAGCCGGCGGAGCTGCACGATGTCGTCGCTGGTGAAGACGGCCTCGCCGTCGTGCGCCACGCCGGGCGGCGGAACGGGCTGCGTGCCCACGGCGATGAGGATGTCGGCGGCGGTGATCCGCCGTTTTCCCGATTCGTCCTCGACGATGAGCGTGTGCGGATCCTCGAACGCCGCCGTCCCGGCGATCACCTCGACGTCGTTCCGGCGGAGCTGGTTCTCGATCACCCGGCACTCGAGGCTCACCACCTGGGACACCCGCGCGAGGAGCTGTTCCGCCGTGGGCCGCCGCGCCGGCCGCACCTCGGGCGGCGCGCCGAACGGCCGGCTCGACGCGACGAACGAGATGACCGCCTCGCGGAAGGTCTTGCTCGGGATCGTCCCGGTGTCCACGCAGACGCCGCCCATCATCCGCCGCCGCTCCACCAGGGCCACCCGGCGTCCCAGCTTGGCGGCCTGCACCGCGCCGCGCTGGCCCGCGGGGCCGCTGCCGATGGCGACGAAATCGTACTCGTACGGTGAATCCACGCTCGGGGCTCCGGTTCAGGTCGAACCATCTTACTATTCCCGTCCGTCGAAGGCGACGGCGAACACCAACACCGAGGACCGACGAGTGATCCGTACCCGCCAGCTGGCCCTGCTCACCCTCCTCCTGCCCCTCGGCTGCAAGAAGGAGGCGCCCCGCGGCGCGCCGCCTCCGCCGGAGGTCGGCATCGTGACCGTGACGCCGGCGGCGCTCCCCATCACCTACGATTTCAGCGCCGAGGTGCAGCCGTACCGGCGGGTGGAGGTGCGGGCTCGGGTGGACGGCGTGATCCTGAGCCGCACGTTCACCGAGGGCCAGGTGGTGAAGGCGGGACAGCTCCTCTACCGGATCGATCCCGTCCGCACCAACGCCGCCTTCCAGAGCGCCCGCGCGCGGGCCGACAACGCGCGCCGGAGCCTCAACCGGCTGGAGCCGCTCCTGACCGAGCACGCGGTGGCGCAGCAGGACGTGGACAACGCGCGCGCGGAGCTCGAGGCGGCGCAGGCGGCGCTGGCCGACGCGCGAAAGGGCGTCGAGGACGCCAACGTGCGGGCCGAGATCACGGGGCGCGTGGGCCGCGCCCTCTTCCAGGTGGGTGACCGCGTGACCGGCAGCGACGACCTGCTCACCACGATCGACGTGGTGGACCCGGTGTACATCGTCTTCCGCCCGTCCACCCAGCAGGTGCTCTCGTGGCGGCAGGACCCGACCGCGACCGCGTTGATCCGCCCCGGCAGCCCGCTCCGCGTGCAGGTGACGCTCTCCGACAGCACGGTGCTTCCCGAGACGGCACCGCTCGACTTCGTCTCGCCCTCGCTCGATCCCGGGACTGGGACGCAGGAGTTCCGGGCGAAGTTCGCCAACGGCGATCACCTGCTCACGCCGGGGCAATTCGTGCGCGTCCGGCTGGTCGGGTTCACGCGGGACAGCGCGCTCGCCGTGCCCCAGCGGGCGGTGCAGCAGTCGCTCGGGCGGCAGTACGTCTACGTCGTCGGCAAGGGCGACTCGGTCGCCGCGCGGGACGTGCAGCCGGGGCCCTGGAGCGGCGGGCTCTGGATCATCGAGCGGGGGCTCGATGCGGGTGACCGCGTGATCGCCGACGGAACCCAGAAGGTCGGGCCCGGCAGCGTGGTGCGCCCGGTGCCGGCGGCGGATTCCGCGGCAGCGGCGCCGGCAGCGCCGGCGGGCGGAGCACGTCCGTGAGCGAGCCGCGCTACTTCTTCATCCGCCGGCCCGTTCTCGCCGGCGTCATCTCGATCGTCATCACGCTCCTCGGCGCCTTCGCGATCCGGCTCCTGCCGGTCTCGCGCTATCCGCAGATCACGCCGCCCGCCATCCAGGTGACGGCCGTCTACCCGGGTGCCACGGCGCAGGACGTGGCCGACGCGGTGGCGGCGCCGATCGAGCAGCAGCTCTCGGGGCTCCAGGGCCTCCTCTACTTCACGTCGGCCAACTCGGGCGACGGGGTGATGACGCTCCAGATCTACTTCGACGTGTCCCGGAGCCAGGACCTGGCCGCGGTGGACGTGCAGAACGCCGTGCAGCTCGCGACGCCGCAGCTGCCCGAGGCGGTGCGGCAGAACGGCATCACGATCGTCAAGGCGAACTCCGACATCCTGGCCGTCGCGGCGCTCACCTCGACCGATCCGCGCTACGACGCGCAGTATCTCACCAACTACATGAAGCTGTACGTCGAGGACGAGATCAAGCGCGTTCCCGGCGTGGGCAACGCGAACGTCTTCGCCACGCTCCAGTTCGCGATGCTCCTCCAGCTCGATCCCGACCGCATGGCCCAGCTCGGCATCACCGTGGGCGACGTGCAGGCGGCGGTGCGTGAGCAGAACGCCACCAACCCCGCCGGGCGGCTCGGCCGCGAGCCGGCGCCGGCGGGCACGCAGCTCACCCTGCCGGTCACGACGCTCGGCCGGCTCCAGACGCCGGAGCAGTTCGACGAGATCATCATCAAGGCGCGCTCGGACGGCTCGCTGGTGCGGCTCCGGGACATCGGGCATGCCAAGCTCGGCGGGCAGAGCTACGACCTCGCCGGGCGCCTCAACGGCCGGCCCACCGCCTTCATGCTGCTCTACCTCCGCCCGGCGGCCAACGCCCTCGCCGTGCGGACGGCGGTGGAGAAGCGGCTCGACGAGCTGTCGCGCAACTTCCCGCCCGGGGTGACCTACAAGATCCCGTTCGACACCACGCCGTTCGTGACCGCCTCCATCACCGAGGTGCTGCACACGCTGATCGAGGCGATGCTGCTGGTCACGCTGGTGGTCTTCGTCTTCCTCCAGAGCTGGCGCGCCACGGTGATCCCGATGCTGGCGGTGCCGGTGAGCGTCGTCGGAACCTTCCTCGGCCTCCTGGCCCTCGGCTTCACGATCAACGTCCTCACCCTCTTCGGGCTCGTGCTCGCGATCGGCATCGTGGTGGACGACGCGATCGTCGTGATCGAGAACGTCGAGCGCATCATGGCCACCGAAGGGCTGCCGCCCCGGCTCGCGGCCGACAAGGCGATCCGCCAGGTGGCCGGCGCGCTCATCGCGATCGTGCTCGTCCTCTGCGCCGTCTTCCTGCCGGTGGCGTTCCTGGGCGGCGTGACGGGCGTCATGTTCAAGCAGTTCGCCATCACGATCGTGATCGCCGTGGTGCTCTCCGGCATCGTGGCGCTCACGCTCACGCCCGCGCTCTGCGCGCTGCTCCTTCGCGAGGCGGCGGAGGCGCACCAGACCGGCTTCTTCGGCGCCTTCAACCGCGGCTTCGCGCGGGTGACGGGACGCTACACCCGCGGCGTCGGCTCGATCGTGGCGCGGCCCGGGGCCTGGCTCGCGGCCTTTGCCGTGATGCTCGTGCTCACCGTCTTCCTCTGGCGGCGGGCGCCGACGGCGTTCGTGCCCACGGAAGACAAGGGCTACTTCGCGATGGCGCTCCAGCTCCCCGACGCGGCGTCGCTCCAGCGCACCGAGGCCGTGGTGCGCCGCGTCGAGGCGATTCTCCGCGCCGAGCCCGCGATCCAGAACATCGTCGCCTTCGCGGGGCTCGACATCCTGAGCCGGTCCACCCAGCCCAACGGTGCCACGATCTTCGTGAACCTCCGTCCGTGGGAAGAGCGGGGGAAGGACAACTCGATCGAGGCGATCACCGGCCGCGTCAACGGCAAGCTGGCCGCGATCCACGAGGCGATCGGCTTCGCGTTCAATCTGCCCGAGATCCCGGGCCTCGGCGCCACCGCCGGCGTCGAGGCGAACCTGCAGGCGCGCGGGGGCCAGAGCATCGCGACCTTCGCGCAGCAGGTGCAGGCGTTCACCCAGGCGGCCAACCAGCTGCCGGCGGCGGCGGGCCTCCAGGCCAACTTCCGGGCGAACGTGCCCCAGGTGTTCGTGGACGTGAACCGCGAGGCGGCCAAGGCGCGCGGCGTCAACCTGAGCCAGCTCTACGGCACGCTGCAGTCGCTCCTGTCGACGCTCTACGTCAACGACTTCAACCTCTACGGCCGCACCTACCGGGTGCAGATCGAGGCGCAGTCGAAGTTCCGGCAGTCGCCGGAGGACATCGGGCGGCTGTACGTGCGCGGGACCGACGACGCGATGGTGCCGGTCTCCTCGCTCGTCCGGACCGGCTTCCGGAGCGGGCCGACGCTCATCACCCGCTTCAACGGCTTCACCTCCGCGCTCTTCACCGGCGGCCCCAAGCCGGGCCGCAGCACCGGCGAGATGCTCGACGAGCTCGACGGCCTCATCGCCGACCGCTTCGAGAGCCAGGGGGTGGGCATCGCCTACTCGGGACAGTCGTATCAGGAGCGCGCGTCGGGCGGGCAGGGCGGGATGGTCTTCGGGCTCGGGCTCGTGATCGTCTTCCTGGTGCTCGCCGCGCAGTACGAGAGCTGGAGCATCCCCTTCGCCGTGCTCCTCGGCGTTCCCTTCGGCGTGCTCGGCGCGCTGCTGGGGATCTGGGCGCGGGGGCAGCCGAACGACATCTACTTCCAGGTGGCGCTCATCACCGTCGTCGGCCTCGCCGCCAAGAACGCGATCCTGATCGTGGAGTTCGCCAACGAGCTGCGGGCCCACGGCATGAGCATTCGCGAGGCGGCGATCGAGGCGGCGCGCGAGCGGTTCCGGCCGATCCTCATGACGTCGTTCGCGTTCATCCTCGGCGTCTCGCCGCTGGTGATCGCGGGCGGGGCGGGCGCGGCGAGCCGCCATTCGATCGGCACCGGCGTCTTCTTCGGCATGCTGCTGGCGACGACGGTCGGGATCTTCTTCATCCCGCTCTTCTTCCGCGTGATCCGCGGCGCGATCGACCGGGGGAAGGGCGACGGCGCGGCCGTGGCGGCGGAGGAGCCGGCATGAGCCGCCGACTGCTGATCGCCGCGTCGATCGCGCTCGCCGGCTGCGCGGTGGGGCCGCGCTACCACCACCCGGATCCCGTGCCGCCGGGGACGACCGTGGGCGCCACCACCGTGCCGCCGGCGACGCGCGCCTTCTTCGATTCGCTCGCGGCGGCGCGGCTCCGCGACACGCTGCCGCCCGATTCGGTGGGTGCGCCCGCGGGTGCCCGCGTCACGCCGATCACGACCGTTCCGCTCCGCGCCGATACCGCGGCCGACCTCGCCTGGCTCGACGTGCTCCGTGACTCGACGCTCATCGGCCTGGTGCGGACGGCGCTGGCGGACAACCGCGACCTCCGGACCGCGGAGGCCCGGGTCCGCGAGTACCGCGCGCTGGTCGGCGTGGCGCGTGGGCCGCTCTTCCCGTCGCTCTCCGCCAACGGCAGCGCGAGCACCAACAAGATCGCGCTCGGCGGCGGCGCGCCGGTGACGTACGACGCGCTCCGCCTCACCGGCGACCTCGCCTGGGAGCTCGATTTCTGGGGACGCATCCGCCGAGGCGTCGAGGCGGCGGGCGCCGACCTCGGCGCGCAGGAAGCGGCGGAGCGGGCGACGGTCCTCTCGCTCGTGAGCGACGTCGCCACGGCGTACCTCCAGCTGCTCGAGCTGGATCAGGAGCGGCTGGTGGCGGAGCAGACGCTCGCCTCGCGCCAGGCCACGCTGCAGCTCGCGCGGCGACGCTACGCGCAGGGGCTCATCTCCGAGCTCGACGTCCGGCAGTTCGAGGCGCAGCTGAGCGCGCCGGCCGTCACGCTCGCGCAGGTGGAGCGGCTCCGGGCGGAGACGGCGCATCAGCTCGACGTGCTGCTCGGCCGGACGCCCCGGGAGATTCCACGCGACTCCTCGCGCGCCCTGACCGCCGCAGTGGCCGCACTCGACGTGCCGGACTCGCTGCCGGGCGCGCTGGTCAATCGCCGGCCCGATGTGCAGCAGGCGGAGCGCGCGCTCGCGGCCGCGACGGCCCGGATCGGCGTGGCGCAGGCCGCGCGCCTTCCGACGATCACCCTCGGCGGATCGTACGGCACCCAGGCCGGCTCCACGAATGGGCTCTTCAAGGCCAACGGCGAGGTGTACCAGCTCCAGGGCGGGATCTCGTTCCCGCTGTTCACCGGCGGCCGGCTGATCAACCAGAGCCGCGCCGCGGTGGCGCGCGCGGACGAGGCCCGGGCGCAGTACGAGCAGACCGCGCTCAACGCGCTGCGCGAGGCGGGCGACGCGCTGGTGGGCGCCCGGAGCGCCCGCGACGAGGTGACGGCGCAGGCGACGCAGGCGCAGGCGCTCCGCCGCGCCGCGCAGCTCGCGGAGCTCCGCTACCGCACCGGCATCGCCAGCTACGTCGAGGTGCTGCAATCGCAGCGCGACCTCTTCGCGGCCGAGCTCGCGCTGAGCCAGGCCCAGCTCCGTCAGCTCACCGCGGCAGTCCAGCTGTACCGCGCGCTCGGCGGGAGCTGGCAGCAGCGGTAGACGGTGCCCTCCGCTCCCGATCTGCTGTGGCGGGCGGTCGACCGCCTGCGCGGACGGGAGGACCAGCTCGCGCTGGTGCTGAGCCTCATGATCGGCGCGGTGGTCGGGCTCGTGGTGGTGGCGTTCATCCTGCTCACCGGCCGCCTCGCGGCGCACATCTATCCGGCCGGCTCGGCCGGCTGGCGGCGGATCGCAGCGCCGCTGCTCGGCGCCCTCATCACCGGCTGGTTCCTGGCGCGCCACTTTCCGGGCGCCCGCGGCAGCGGCATCCCGCAGACCAAGGCGGCGCTCCTCATCGAGGACGGCTTCATCTCGATGCGGACGGTGCTCGCGAAGTTCTTCCTCTGCTGCGGCTCGCTCGCGAGCGGCATCGCGCTCGGACGCGAGGGCCCGTCGGTGCACGTGGGGGCGGGGATCGCCTCGGTGATCGGGCGCCGGCTCGGCCTGAGCCGGGAACAGGTCCGCTGGCTCCTCCCCGTCGGCACGTCGGCCGCGCTCGCCGCGGCCTTCAACACGCCCATCGCCGCCGTGCTCTTCTCGCTCGAGGAGATCATCGGCGACCTGCACGCGCCGGTCCTCGGCTCCGTCGTCATCAGCTCCGCCACCTCGTGGATGGTGCTCCACCTCGTGCTGGGCGACGAGCCGCTCTTCCACGTCGCCGCCTACCACCTCGTGAATCCCGCGGAGCTCGGCATCTACGCGGTGCTCGGGATCGTCGGCGGCCTCGGCTCCGCGGTGTTCGTGAAGCTGCTGCTCGGGCTCCGGCTCCGCTTCCGCGCGCTGCCGCCGCGCACGCTCTGGCTGCAGCCGGCCGTCGGCGGACTCACCGTCGGCGTGATGGGGTACTTCATGCCGCAGGTCCTGGGGGTGGGCTACGACGAGATCGGCCGCATCCTCAACGGCGACATCATTCTCCGGACGGTGCTCGTGCTGGCCGCGCTCAAGATCGTCGCCACCGCCGTGTGCTACGCCTCGGGCAACGCCGGCGGCATCTTCGGCCCGTCGCTCTTCATCGGGGCGATGCTGGGTGGCACGGTCGGGGGCGCGGCGCAGCTCCTCTTTCCGGGACACACGGCCGGCGCCGGCGCGTACGCGCTCGTGGGGATGGGGACGGCGTTCGCGGGCATCGTGCGGACGCCGCTCACGTCGGTCATCATGATCTTCGAGGTCACGCGCGACTACAGCATCATCGTGCCGCTCATGGTCTCGAACCTCATCGCGTTCTTCATCTCCGCGCGGCTCCAGCCGGTGCCGGTGTACGAGGCGCTGGCGCAGCAGGACGGCCTGCACCTGCCCGGCGCCGAGTCGCGGAGCGTGAGCGAGCGCGTACCGGTGCGGCGCCTGATGCGGCCCGCGCCCGCGCCGCTGCCGGACACCACGGAGCTCGCGGACGCACTGGCCCGGATGCGCGAAGCCGGCGCCGACGCCTGGCCCGTCGCCGACCGGTCGGGGTTCCGCGGCATGCTCGAGCGCGGCGCCGTCGAGCGGGCGCTCGCGGCGGGCGATGGCGGAGCGACGATCTCCACGCTGGTACGCGAGGCCGCCGACGCGGGCGAGCCGGAGAGCGGCGCGCATGTGCATCCGGACCATGCGATCGGCGTCGCGCTCGCGCGCATGGGCGCCGCGGGCCTCAGCGCCCTTCCGGTCGTGAGCCGCCGCAACGTCCGCCAGCTCCTCGGCGTCGTCACCCTGCAGGATCTGCTCGCGGAATTCGGGCTGGGCGCACCCGGAAGGGCACGGGGCGAGGATGCCTGAGACGCCCGCGCCGCCCGCGGCGTCGACGCAGACGTTCCTCGTCACCTTCGCGCTCGTCCTGGCCGCGGTCTTCGCGCTCTTCGCCTTCGATACGTTCCTTGCCGGCGTGCAGCGGCGTGC
>JAICUF010000105.1 GCA_025935995.1 Gemmatimonadales bacterium | reverse complement strand
GCCGTCCTGGGCTTCGCCGGAGCGCCGTTCACGCTGGCCTCGTATCTCATCGAGGGGCGGCCGACGCGCGACTTCGTCCGCACCAAGTCCGCCATGTACGGCGATCCCCAGCTGTGGCACGGGCTCATGGCGCGGCTCACCCGCATCACGATCGCCTTCCTCGAGGCGCAGCTCGCGGCGGGGGCGGACGCGCTCCAGCTCTTCGACAGCTGGATAGGGGCGCTCAGCCCTTCGGACTATGCGGAATACGTCGAGCCCTGGGTGCGGCGCATCTTCGCGGCTCTCGCTCCGCTCGGAGCGCCGCTGATTCACTTCGGCACCGGCACCTCGGCCCTCCTGCCGCAGATGAAGGACGATGGCGCGTCCGTCATCGGCGTGGACTGGCGCATTCCGCTCGACGAGGCCTGGGACCGCATCGGCCACGGGCTCGCGATCCAGGGAAACCTCGACCCGGCCGTGCTCTTCGCACCGCGCGACGTGATGGAAGCGCACGCGGCCGACGTGCTCCGCCGTGCGGGCGGGCGGCCCGGCCACATCTTCAACCTGGGCCACGGACTCCTGCCGGGGACGCCGCTGGAGCGGCTCCTCGAGCTCGCCGATTTCGTGCAGCAGCGGAGCCTCGCGTGCGTGTAGCGATCGTAGGTGGCGGCATCAGCGGACTCGCCGCCGCGGAGGCGCTCGTGCGCTCGGAGCCGTCGGTCGAGGTCACGGTGCTGGAGGCCGCCGATCGCCTGGGCGGGGTGATTCGCACGGAGCGCACCGGCGGCTACGTCATCGAGCACGGGCCCGACGTGCTGCTTGCCGCCAAGCCCGCGGCGCGAGAGCTGTGCGAACGGATCGGCCTCGGGGCGCGCCTCCACGGGACGACGCCGGGCATCGGGCGCGCGTACATCCTGACGCGCGGCCGGCTCCGGCCCCTGCCGGCCGGGATGAGTGGTCTCGTGCCGGCGCGCCCGGCCGCCTTTCTGCTCACTGCCCCGCTCGCCTGGGGCGCGCGACTTCGCGCGGCGGTCGAACCGTTGGTCCGGAAGGGTGACGCGCACCGCGAGGAAACCGTCGAGCAGTTCATGGTGCGGCGCCTCGGCCGCGGCATGTACGAGGCGATCGTGGAGCCGCTGCTGAGCGGCATTCATGCGGGCGACGGCCGCGAGCTCAGCATCGACGCCGCGTTTCCGCAGCTGCGCGCGCGGGAGCAGCAGCACGGGAGTCTTGCGCGCGGGGCGGGGCGCGCTCGCCGCCCGGGGCCGGCCTTTCTGTCGCTGCCCGGCGGCCTCGGCGAGATGGTCGACGCGCTCGGAGCGGCGCTCGAGGCCACGGGGCGAGTCGTCCTCTCGACCGGTGCGGAAGTGCGGCGTCTGACGGTGGCGGACTGCGGCGCCCTGCTCGAGCTGGCGTCGGGCGAGCGGCGGAATGCCGATGCGGTCATCCTGGCGGTGCCCAGCGGGCCGATGGGTCGCCTCGTCGGCGGGCTGAGCGCCACCGCCGCGGCGCTGCTCGAGTCGGTGCGAACCTCGTCCGTCTCCATCGTGACACTGGGCTGCCCGGTCGCGTCCGTCGGCCACCCGATCGATGCATCCGGCTACGCCGTGCCCCGCCGGGAAGGGCGGCCCGTGCTCGCGTGTACCTGGAGCTCCTCCAAGTTCCCGGGCCGTGCGCCGGCCGGCCAGGCGCTCTTCCGCGTCTTCATCGGAGGCGCCGGCCGCGCCGACGTCGCCGAGGGCGACGACGCGTCGCTGATCGCGATCGCGCGGGAGGAGCTCGCCGTCACCCTCGGCGTGGACTCGCCGCCCGGGCTCGTTCGCGTCACCCGCTGGCCCGGCGCGATGCCGCAGTATACGCTCGGCCACAGGGAGAGGATGGCGCGGGTGGGAGAGGTGCTGGCCGGCGCGCCGTGGCTCGCGCTCGCCGGCAATTTCCGGGACGGCGTAGGCATATCCGATTGTATTCGCTCGGGTCAGCGCGCCGCCGCCGAGGTGCTCGCCCACCTTGCACGGCGCGAGGCCGCGGTGCCGGCATGAGCGACTCTCGCGCCGTGCTGCTCATGGCCTACGGGACGCCGGGCAGCCTCGACGCCGTGCCGGAGTACTACGCCCACATCCGGGGCGGCCGCATGCCGGCGCCGGAGCTGGTCGCCGATCTCCGGGCGCGCTATCGCGCGGTCGGCGGCGTGACGCCGCTGCTCGAGCGGACTCGGGAAGTCCGCGACCGGCTCGCCGACGCCTTTGCCGCGCGGGGCGACCCGCGCTCCGTCTACGTCGGCATGAAGCACTGGCACCCGTTCATCGCGGAGGCGGTGCGGCAGATGGTGCGGGACGGGGTAGAGGAGGCGAGCGCACTGGTGCTGGCGCCGCACTATTCGCGCATGAGCATCGGGGGCTATCGCAGGTACCTCGAGGAGGCGCTGGGCGAGGCGCCCACGCTGCGCGTGGAGCTGATCGAACGCTGGGGGGCGGAGCCGGAGTTCATCGCCCTCATGGCGGGGCTCGTGCGGGAAGGGCTCGGCCGGTTTCCCGCGGGCGATGTGACCGTCGTCTTCACCGCCCACTCGCTGCCGGCCCGGATTCGCGAGTGGAACGATCCCTACGAAGCGGAGCTCCTGGCGAGCAGCCGCCTCGTGGCCGATGCCGCCGGTGTGCGGGACTGGCGGTTCGCCTGGCAGAGCGCGGGCGCGAGCGGCGAGCCCTGGATCGGTCCCGACATCCTCGAGTACCTCGAAACTCTCGCGGGCGAAGGCGTGCGTCAGGTGCTGCAGGTGCCCATCGGCTTCGTGGCGGATCATCTCGAGGTGCTCTATGACATCGATATCGAAGCCCGGCGGCGAGCGGGCGAGCTGGATGTCGGCTTCCATCGCACCAGACTGCCCAACGCCGATCCCGCCTTCATCGCGGCACTCGCGGCGGTGATCGAGCGCCACGAGCGAGAGTCGGTCGCGGGGTGAAGCCCGTCGTGATCGGCACCCGGGCGAGTGCGCTGGCGCTGGCGCAGACCGGTCAGGTCGCGGCCGCGCTGCGCGCCGCGCACCCCGGGCTCTCGATCGAGATCCGACACATCACCACGCGCGGCGACCGCATCACCGACCGGCCGCTCGCCGCGCTCGGACGGAACGGCGTCTTCGTCACCGAGATCGAGGCCGCGCTGCGCGAGCGAGTGGTCGACCTCGCGGTGCACAGCGCCAAGGATCTGCCCTCCCGCCTCGCGCCGGACATGGCGCTCGCGGCGATCCTCGAGCGTGAGGATCCGCGGGACGTGCTCGTGTCGGGCGGCTCGACGCTCGCCGCGCTGCCGGCCGGGGCCCGGATCGGCACGAGCAGTCCGCGCCGCGCCGCGCAGCTCGGTGCGCTCCGCCCCGATCTCGCGCTCCTCGATATCCGCGGCAACGTGGATACGCGGCTCCGGCGGCTCGCATCGGGTGCCTACGACGCGCTGGTGCTCGCGGCGGCGGGACTTCTGCGGCTCGGGCGCGGCGCCGAGATCACCGAGTGGCTCGCGCCGGCGGTGGTGCTGCCGGCGGTGGGGCAGGGCGCCCTCGCCATCGAGACCCGGAGCGACGACTCCGCCATGCTGGCCCTCGCGGCGCCGCTGGCCCATCCCGCCACAAGCGCGGCCGTGATGGCAGAGCGCGCCTTTCTCGCCGAGCTGGGCGCCGATTGCACGGCGGTCGCCGGGGCGCTCGGGACGCTCGGGCCCGACGGCGTCCTCCAGCGGGAGGGACTCGTGGGTGCGACCGACGGCCGGCTCGTCCGTGGCCGCGTCGCCGGCGACGCGGCCGATCCGCGGATCGGTGCGCGGCTCGCGCGGCGGCTCCGGTCCGAGGCGGGGGCCGTGCATGCGCCTTGATGGCTGGCGCATCGCGCTCACCGGCCCCGTGGGCCGGGACGACGAGCTCGCCGCGGCGATCGAGCGCGCCGGTGGCCGCGCGTGCCGGTTTCCACTCATCGCGTTCGAGCCGGCGCCGATCGAGGGCGAGCTGGCGCGGGCGATCGGCCAGCTCGAGCACAACGACTGGATCGTGCTCACCAGCGCCACGGCCGCGGCGATGCTCGGTGCCGCCCTCGCATCTCGCCGGCCCCGGTTGCCCCCGATCGCGGCGGTCGGCCCCGCCACCGCCGCCGCAGCGGCAGCGCACCTCGCGGCGCCGTCCCTCGTTGCCGCTCGCCACACCGGCCGTGACCTGGCGGCCGAGCTCTCGGCCGCCGGTGTGACGGGACGGCTGCTCCTGCCCGCGGCCGACATCGCCGGCAGCGATCTCGCGGACGCGCTCCGGCGCTCGGGTGCGGCCGTGGAGCAGGTCGTGGCGTACCGGACCGTGGCGGGCCCCGGTGGTTCCGCGCTTGCTTCTGCGGTCGCGCAGGCCGGCGTGGACGTGATACTCGCGGCGAGCCCATCCGCGGTGCGCTCGCTTGTCGCGGCGCTGTCCCGGCCCTGGCGGGCTTCGCGGATGCAGGTGCCCGTCGTCTGCATCGGACCCTCCACCGCGGAGGCGGCCCGGTCGGCGGGGCTCGACGTCGCCGCGGTTGCCGTCACCCACGATCGCCCCGGGCTTCTCGCCGCGCTCGCCGACTGGATCACGCTTCACCCCGAAAGCCGACATGAGCTCACCCGATAGCGCGCGACCCCGCCGTCTCCGGCGCACCGCACCCCTCCGCGCGCTCGTGCGCGAGACGTCGCTCAGCCCCGGCCAGCTGATCCATCCGGTATTCGTCGCCGCCGGCAGCCGGGTGAATCGTCCCATCGGCTCGATGCCCGGCCACGCACAGATCTCGGTGGACGCGCTGGCCGCCGAGGCCGATGCCCTCGCGCGAGCGGGGCTCGGTACCGTGCTGCTGTTCGGAATTCCGGAGGCGAAGGACGCGTCGGGTTCCGGCGCCTGGGATGCGGCGGGGCCCGTGCCGCGCGCCATCGCGGAGTTCAAGCGCCGCGAGCCGACACTCACCGTGATCGCCGACGTCTGCCTCTGCGAGTACACCGATCACGGGCACTGCGGCGTCGTGGACTCGAGGCGGGGCGAAGTGGTCAATGACGAGACCCTGCCGCTCCTTGCCCGCGCCGCCGTGGCGTATGCCGACGCCGGCGCCGACATCGTCGCGCCGAGCGCGATGATGGACGGGCAGGTGCGGGCGATTCGCGCGGCACTCGATGGCGCGGGCCACAGCGAGGTGGCCATTCTCGCCTATGCGAGCAAGTTCGCGTCGGCGTTCTACGGCCCGTTCCGGGAGGCGGCGGGATCGGCGCCGGCCTTCGGCGACCGTCGCGCCTATCAGCTCGATCCCGCCAACGGGCGCGAGGCCCTTCGCGAGGCGGATCTCGACGTCGCCGAAGGCGCGGATCTGCTGATGGTGAAGCCGGCCGGCCCCTATCTCGACCTCGTGCGCGAGGTGCGGAACCGGCACAGCCTTCCCCTGGTCGCGTATCAGGTGAGCGGGGAGTACGCGATGCTCAAGGCGGCGGCCGAGCGCGGGTGGCTCGACGAGCGCCGGGCGGCGCTCGAGTCGCTGATCGGCATCCGTCGCGCCGGCGCCGACCTCATCATCACCTACTACGCGCGGGAGGCGGCGCGCTGGCTCCGGGAGCCGGGTGACTGACGCGCCGCGGTCCGAGGCCCTCTTCCGCCGGGCGTCGGAGCTCCTGCCCGGAGGCGTGAGCAGTCCGGTGCGCGCCTTCCGCGCCGTCGGTGGCGTCCCGCGCTTCATCGAGCGCGGCGCCGGGCCTCGGCTCACCGACGTCGACGGTCACGAGTACATCGACTACGTGCTGTCGTGGGGCGCGTTGCCGCTCGGGCATGCGCATCCCGCGGTCGTCGCGGCGATCACGGAGCAGGCCGCGCGCGGCACCAGTTACGGCGCCCCGACCGAGCTCGAGGTCCGGCTCGCGGCCGTGATCACGGGGGCGATGCCCGCGGTGGAGATGCTTCGCTTCGTCTCATCGGGCACCGAGGCGGCGATGAGCGCGCTCCGTCTGGCCCGCGCCGCAACCGGCCGTGATCGCGTGCTCAAGTTCGCCGGCAACTATCATGGTCACGCCGATCCGTTCCTGGTGCAGGCGGGCTCCGGAGTCGCGACGCTGGCGCTGCCGGACAGCCCGGGCGTCACGCGCGGCAGCGTCGCGGATACGCTCGCGGCGCCATGGGGAGACCTCGACGCGGTCGACGCGCTGTTCCGGCGGGAGGCGGACTCCATCGCGGCAGTCATCGTAGAGCCGGTCGCCGGCAACATGGGGCTCGTCGTCCCCGCGGACGGCTTTCTGGCCGGCCTCCGCCGGATCACCGCTGCGCACGGAGCGCTGCTCATCTTCGACGAGGTCATGACGGGCTTTCGCGTGGGCTGGGGCGGCGCGCAGGCCCGCTTCGGTGTCACGCCGGATCTCACCTGCCTCGGCAAGGTGATCGGCGGCGGACTCCCGCTCGCGGCGTACGGCGGGCGGCGGGACCTGATGGCGCGCATCGCGCCCGCGGGTGACGTCTATCAGGCCGGCACGCTTTCGGGAAATCCGCTGGCGGTCGCTGCCGGTCTCGCCACGCTCACCGAGCTCGCTGCGCCCGGCGTCTATGAGCTCCTCGCCGAGCGCTCGGGCGCGCTCGCGCGCGGCTTTGCCGCTGCCGCGGCCGGCGCGGGGATCGCGCTGCAGACCGCCGCGGTCGGGGGGATGTGGGGGTTCTTCTTCGGGGATATCCCGGTCACCGACTACGCCACGGCGTGCCGGGCCGACACCGGCCGGTACGCGCGATTCTTCCACGCGATGCTCGACGCCGGCGTCTACCTGGCTCCCTCGCAGTTCGAGGCGGCCTTCGTGTCGACCGCCCACGGCCCGGGCGAGATCGATGCGACGCTCGCCGCCGTGTCCGGCGCGCTGGCGGCGGCGGCCTGACGAAGCGCGGCTACGCGGCGGGGTCGAGTGATCTGGCCACGGCGGCGATGAGATCCTGTGACGTGAATGGTTTCTGCAGGAAGGGGCCGTCCACATGCGGAATCCCGAACCGGAACAGCTCGGCCGGAGTGCAGGCCGACATGGCGAGGACGTGGAGGTCCGGCCAGCGTCGTCGGATCTCGAGGACCAGCTCCGCGCCGTCCATGAGCGGCATGATCATGTCGGTGAGGACGAGATCGACGGCCCGGCCCGCCTTGAGCAGCTTGAGCGCCTCCCGGCCATGTCGCGCCTCGACCGCCTCGTATCCGGCATGCACGAGATGGCGGCAGAGGACCGCCCGCAGCAGCTCCTCGTCTTCGACCACCAGCACCGTGCGTCGTGGTGTCGCGGTGCCGGCGGCAGGCTGATCCGGGCTCGACATGGTCGGCTCGACATGGGGATGACACCTAATCTGGGGAGGTAATGGCCGACACGCCACCGCCGGTCTTCGCCGACCACTTCTCCGGCGTCGCCTCCGGCTACGCCCGGAGCCGCCCCCGGTACGGCGCCGACATCTTCAGCTGGCTCGCCACGCTTCCCCGCCGGCGGACCCGCGCCTGGGATGTCGGCACCGGCAGCGGGCAGGCGGCGGTCGGGCTGGCGCGGCACTTCGAGCGCGTCGTCGCCTCCGATGCGAGCGCGGCGCAGATCGCGGCTGCCGCACCGGATCCGCGCATCGACTACCACGTCGCGCTGGCCGGCGAGAGCGGCCAGCCCGCGGCGTCGGTCGACCTCGTGACCGTGGCCCAGGCCCTCCACTGGTTCGACACCGAAGCGTTCTACGCCGAGGTGCGACGGGTGCTCCGGCCCGACGGGGCGATCGCGGTCTGGACCTACGCGCTCCCCGCGCTGAACGACGCCGCGCTGGACCGGGCGCTCCACGATTTCGACGAGGCCGTCGGCCGGTGGTGGCCGCCCGAGCGCCGTCACGTGGACTCCGGGTACCGCACGCTCCCCTTTCCGTTCGATGAAATCCCGGCGCCGACGTTCCACCTCGAGGCGAGCTGGTCGCTCGAGGCATTCGTCGCCTACCTCCGCACCTGGTCCGCCGTCACCCGCTGCCAGGAGGCGACGGGCGTGGATCCGGTTGCGGCGCATCACCCCGCGCTTGCAGCGTCGTGGGGCGACGTTCCGATTCGGCGCGTCCACTGGCCGATCGCGCTCTGCGCGGGCCGTCTGCAACGGATCGGCGCGACGTGACGTAGAGACCACATGATCGACCGCCGCATGGACGCCGATGCTCCGACGGAACGCCACTGATGGACCGGCGCGAGTTTGCGGGCGGTGGGCTCGCGGCGCTGGCGGCGATGCTCCTTCCCCCGGCGATGCATCGCCGCGCTGGCGCCGCCGGCGCCACCCGCGGAACTCCCTGGACCGCCCGCGACATGCTGCTCGCGGAAATCCCCACGCTCATGGAGCTCGGGCTCGTGCCCGGCCTCGCCTTTGCCGTCGTGGACGGAACCAGAGTGTCCACCTACGTCTTCGGCCAGTCGCGGCGCGAGCTGCTGTTCGACGTCACGCCCGACACCGAGTTCGAGGCGGCCTCG
>JAICUF010000144.1 GCA_025935995.1 Gemmatimonadales bacterium | reverse complement strand
TGCGCTGTTTTCCAACCTTCCGCCCTTCCGTCCTTCCGCCCGTCAGAAAATCTTCACCGGCACCGTCAGCTGAATCTTCCCCGGATGCTGCTTGATGTCCTGCATCAGCGTATCCAGCGACGCCGTCAGCCGCACGATGTTGTGGTAGAGCATGCTGTCGCTGGCGAGCTTGCCGAGGGTGCCGTCGCCGTGCTGCACCTTGGCCAGGATCGAATCGAGACGGGCGCCGGTGACGGCGAACTGCGCCGACATCGCGTTGAGGCTCTGCGTGAGCGAGTCCGACCGCTCGAGCGCGCGCTGCAGTCCCGGGCTCGCGAGCGTGCTGTCGAGCCGGAGGCCGAGCTGGCGGAACTGCTTCATCGTGCGCGTGAGCTCCGCGGTGGGGCCGCGGTCGGGATCGCCGTAGAGCTGCATCGTGCGCTGCGCGGCCACCAGCGTCGCCTGCGCCGCCGCCGACGTGGCGCGAAGCTGCCGCACCATCTGCGTGTCCACCAGCTGCTGCACGCCGCGGAGCACCGTGTCGGCCCGCGCACTCAGGCCCGCGGCGATGTCGCCGAAGCCCTTGGCCTGCGTTCCCTGCACCACCTGCCCCTTGGCCAGCGGCGTGGCCGCGCGGCCGGGATCGAAGTCGATGCCCACGTCGCCGGTGAGGCTGAGCGAGACGATCTGGGCCGTCGCGTCCGTCTTCGGCTGGATATTGTCGGGCAGGCTGATCGCCACCATCACGTGATCGCGATCCACCAGCTCGATCGACTGCACCTTGCCCACCTGCACGCCCGCCACCGCCACCGGCGATGCCACTTTCAGGTTGCCGACGTCGTGAAAGACGATCCGCGTGTGGTCGCCCGACTTGAAGTCCTTGCCCTTGAGCCACATCGAACCGACGACGAAGGCCACGAACCCGAGCACGACCAGGGTGCCGACGGTGACTTCGCGCTTGTAGTGAAGGTCCATGAGCTCCGCTCAGGCCGCAGCGTTGGAGGGGGTCTCGAAGTCGCGCTCGAGGAACTCCTTGACCTTCGGGTTCTCCGACGCGAGAAACTCTTCCTGGGTGCCCTGCATGATGATCTTGCCGCCGCTCAGGAGCGCCAGCCGGTCGGCGACCCGGAACGCGCCCCGCACGTCGTGCGTCACCATGATGCCGGTGACGCCGAGCTCGTCGGAGAGGCGCTCCACCAGCCCGTCGATGATGTCCGAGTTGACCGGATCGAGACCCGACGTGGGCTCGTCGTAGAGCAGATACTTGGGCTCGCCCACGATGGCGCGCGCGATGCCGACCCGCTTCCGCATGCCGCCCGAGAGCTCGGAGGGATACTTGTCGATCACATCGGCAGGCAGGTTGACCAGCTTGATCACCTGCGCCACGCGGTCGCGTGAGTAGTCCGCGTCGGCATACTTCGTTTCATCGGAGATGCCCAGCCGCACGTTCTCGAACACGTTGTCGGAATCGAACAGCGCGCCGTTCTGGAAGACGTAGCCGATCTTGTAGCGGAGCTGGGCCAGCTCCTTCCGCTTGAGCCTGGCGACGTGCAGCCCGTCCACCAGCACCTGGCCCGCGTCCGGCTTGATGAGCCCGATGATGTGCTTGAGCAGCACGCTCTTGCCGGTGCCCGACGGGCCCAGGAGCGCCACCGTCTCGCCGTCCTGGACCACGAAGTCCACGCCGTCGAGGATGACCTGCTCCCCGAACTTCTTCTTGACGCCGCGCAGCTCAATCATGGTCGCTCACGAATTGGTTCTCACGAGTTGAGCAGCACCTTGGCCAGCACCACGTCGAGCAGCAGGATGATCACCGAGCTGCTCACCACCGCGCCGGTGGTCGACCGTCCGACGCCTTCGGCGCCCTGCCCGGTGGTGAAGCCCATGTAGCAGGGAATGATCGTGATTGCCGCGGCGAAGAAGAATGCCTTGATCAGCGAGTAGTAGGCGTCGAACGAATGCCAGAAGTACTGCGCGCCATAGGTGAAGTCGGCGGTCGTGAGCGGCAGCACCTGCTTGGCGGCCCAGAGGCCCGCCAGCACGCCGACGATGTCGGCGAACACGACGAGCACGGGGATCATGACGAGCCCCGCCACCACCCGCGGGATGATCAGGTGCGACGCCGGTGAGCGGCCCAGGCTCTCCAGCGCGTCGATCTGCTCGGTGACCCGCATGGTGCCGAGCTCCGCCGCATAGCGCGCGCCGATCCGGCCGGCCAGGATGAGCCCCACCAGCACCGGACCCAGCTCGAGCACGATGGACTCGACCACCAGCGTGCCGACCACGTAGTAGGGGAGACTGCCGGTGAACTGATAGCCCGCCTGGTACGCCGTGACGCCGCCGGCGAAGGCCGAGACCAGGAGAACGATGAAGAGACTGCCGACCCCGATGTTCCAGGCCTCATCGAAGGCGCGCGGGACCCAGATGCGCACCTCCTTGAGTCCGCGGAAGATCTCGACCACCAGCATGCTGACCCGGCCGACATGGGCCATGCCGCCGTAAATCGCCCGCCCGATGAGAAGGCGTGGGTCTGAGGAAGTCGCGGCGGTCGCCATGGGCTGTATCTTGCTCCCCCATGCCCCACAAGTCCAGCCTCCGCGCGCCGCGTGATGCGCCGGAATTTCGCCGTCGGCTCATGCGCTGGTTCCGCCGCCACGGCCGGGATCTGCCCTGGCGCCGGACGCGCGACCCGTATCGTATCCTGGTCTCGGAATTCATGCTGCAGCAGACGCAGGTCGGCCGCGTGGAGGGATACTACGCGCGCTTCCTCGACCGCTATCCCGACATCCAGGCGCTGGCCGGCGCCCCGCCCGCCGCCGTCCGCGAGAGCTGGGCCGGGCTCGGCTACTATCGCCGCGCGGCCAATCTGCACCGGCTGGCGCGCGAGGTGGTACGGGATCGCGGAGGGGTGCTGCCGAGCGAGCCGGAGGAGCTGCGGACGCTGCCGGGCGTCGGGCCGTACACCGCGGGGGCGGTGGCGACCTTCGCCTTCGAGCGGCGGACGGCGGCGGTGGACACCAACGTGGCGCGCGTCATCCGGCGCGCCTTTCACCCGCGTCTCGCGCCATCGGGCAGCCGCCGCGTGTGGGACACGGCCGCCCTCCTCGTGCCGCGGGCGGGCAGCGCCGCCTGGACCTTCAATCAGGCGATCATGGAGCTCGGAGCGCTCGTGTGCACGGCGCGCGTGGCACGCTGCGGCGAGTGTCCGGTGCGGACGGCCTGCGCCACCGGCCGCCGGACCCGCTGACGGCGCTCAGCCGCCGTGCGCCACCATCATCCCGGCGACGAGAGCCACCAGCGCGAGTACGCCGGCGATCGTGCTCACCAGCTTCTGCCGGGCGCGCAGCTCATCGAAGTAGGGACCCGTCTTCCCCTCCGGATCGAGCCGGCCGAGCTTCGCCGCGGTCGGCAGACTGATGAAGAGCGTGAGCAGCCCCGCCAGGATGCCGCACGCCTGCATGACGATGAGCCAGAGGTCGGCGCCGGGAAACCGCGTCCCCGAGTTCCGGAAGGTGAGGAGGATGCCGGCGAGGACGGTGACGAGCGCCCCGGGCGCGATGATGACGCGGTAGACCAGCGACTGGCCCCGGACGATCGCGCCGAGCGCGCCGCGGTTTTCCCGCCGTCCCGCGACCCCCGCCACCATGACCGCGAGCGCCCCGCCGATCCACATCGTGAAGCCGAGGAGATGCAGCAGGAGCCAGACGCGGGTCATCGCGATTCTCCGGTGAGGATCGTTTCATCCACCGGCTGCCGTCCGGCGGCGCCGGCGTCGATCTCGTGCCAGTGGGTGATCCGCTCCTCGCCGAGCCGCCAGCAGAGGAAGATGGGCTGGTCGTCGCGGAGCGAATGGAAGTCCACGAGGCCGCCGTCGAAACCCTTGAAGAGGCAGCCGATCGCCTCGAGCTCCTGGAGGTAGCCGTTGATCCGGTCGGCGTGCGCGGCCACCGTGCCGCGCGCCGCCGCCAGCTCGCCCGTCTCGCCCCAGTCGGCGCGGGCGCCGCCGGTGAGCACCTCGTAGCGCGCCACCGCCTCCCGCCACGCGGGGTATTCCACCAGCAGATCCTCCACGATCCGCCGCACGAGCGGCAGCGTGCGCTCCGCCTCCCTGAGGGTGAAGATCCGCGGGCCCTTCACCGCTCCGTCATCATCGTGCATCTGCTCTCCACGCGCGGGACCCCGGCAATTTGCCCCCCGCGGGGGTCGGGTCAAGTGCCGGCGGCCTCGGCGGCCAGCGCGAGGCGCGCCGCGCGATATCCCTCCTCGGCGTAGTCGCGCGCGCGGTCCATCCGGAACGTCGCGTTCCGCTCGACGCGGGGGCGGATCACGAGGAGCGGCGGCCGGGTCGGCGTCGCCCGCCAGAGCGCGAGCGCGAGAGCGGTGTTCTCCGCCATCAGAATGCCGGTGGCGTCACTGTGCGCGCGGAGGAGCGAGGGATAGGGCGACGGCCCCGCCGCGAGCTCGTCGAAGCCGGGCCCGATGTCCACGGCCACGACGCGCGCGGCGGCCGCGGGCACCGCATCCAGCGGCAGCACGCCGCGGAGTCCTCCGTCACCCAGCCGGCGGCCCTGCAGCGTGACGGCGGGATAGAAGAGCGGAAGGGCGCAGGACGCCATCAGCGCGTCGGCGATCGGAACGTCCTCGCCGCCGGCGCCGAAGAGCAGGCGCCCGCCGGTGTCGAGGTCGGTGGCGGTGATGGTGAGGGGGACCTCGAGCTCACCGAAGCGCCGGACCGGCAGGAAGCGCTCGATCGCGCGACGGAGGGGAGCCGCGCGCATGAGGGAGCCGATCCAGAGCCCACCCAGCGGCGCGAGGCGGGCCCGGGCCACGCCGGCCGCGCCTGCTTCCACCAGCCGCTCGAGCAGGTCGTCGGCGTCGAGCCCGGCGGCGAATCCCGCTGCCACCGCCGCCCCGAGCGACGTGGCGATGTAGTGGCCCGGCCGGATGCCCGCCTCGACGAGCGCCCGCACCGCCCCTATGTGCGCGGCCGCCTTGGCGCCGCCGCCGCTCAGCACCGCGACGACGGGCGGCCCGCTCACCGCTTCGACTGCTCCCTGTGCAGCCGCGCCTGCTCGAACCGCGCCTTCTCCTCCGGCGTTTCCGCGATGAGCCGCGGCACCCGCTTGGGCTTCCCCGCCTCGTCGATCGCGACGAACACCACGTGCGCCGTGTGGGTATGCCGCCGCTCGCCCGTGCTGACCGTGTCGGCGTACACCTCGACCGTGATGTCCATCGAGCTGTTCCCCACGAAGTCCACCGTGGCGAGGCAGCTCACGAGCGAGCCGACCGGGATCCGCTCCCGGAAGTCCACCCGGTCGATGCTCGCGGTCACCGCCGGCCCGCCCGCGTGCCGGATCGCCGCCACCGCCGCCGCCTGGTCCACCAGCGACATG